>JANOFW010000021.1:0-3861 GCA_031413835.1 Planctomycetia bacterium | reverse complement strand
TGCAGCTTCACCTGCTCGAGCGGCAGTCCCTTGACCTCGAAGCGCCCCTCGGCGTCGCTGCGCGCGTACTGCTCGCGGTTGGGGCCGGGGGGGAAGCCGCCCATGCGCACGTAGAGCTCGGCGCCTTCGATCACGTTGCCCTGGCCGTCGGCGACCACGCCCTTCACCACGCCCGTGGAGGGGATCTTGATGGCCATCGTCGTGACCTCGTCCACCTTCACCACGGCCTTGTTGCCCTGCGAGAGCGAGCCGTCCTCGGCCAGGGCGTCGAGCGTCCACGCGCCGGGCGTGACCGCGGTCTTGAAGGTGCCGTCGGGCTTGGCCGCCACGACGCGGCTGTAGACGTAGCCGAAGGGCTCGTTGCTCCACGGACGCAGCGTCACGCCCGCGAGCGGCTTGCCCTGGCTGTCCACGACCGTGCCCTCGAGCCAGCCCACGCCGCCCACCTTGATCGTGGTCCCGGCGCTCGGCGAGGTCACCGGGTTCGCCTGCCCGCGGCCGTGGTCGTCGTGGATGGCCATCACCCAGTAGCGACCCGCGCGCAGGCCGTCGAGCGAGAAGGTGCCGTCCGCGGCCGTGTCCACCATGGCGCTGCTCATGAACGAAGGCTGGTGGAAGCCCATCACGTGCGTGCCCGCGACCGGCGCGCCCTCCCGGTCCACGACACGCCCTTGGATGGACACGCCCGGACCCAGGCGCGCGGTCAGCTTCTCGAGGCGTCCCCGCGCCACCACGACGCGGTCCCAGCCGACCGTGCAGCGGCCCGCGGCCGTCACGACCACCGCGTAGGTCTGGGGCTGCATCGGGAGGAGGCGCGCCACGCCGTCCTCGTCCGTGAGCGCCTGCTTGTGGAGCACCTCGCGGATGCCCGCGCGCTCGGGCCCGACCGCCAGGTGCAGGTCCCAGGGGATGGTCGTCGCCAGCACGCGCGCCCCGGGGATGGGCCGACCCTCGAGGTCGGTCACCTTCATCTCGATGCCGTCGTTCAGCGCCGGCTTGCGCTGGAGCTCGATGGGCGGCACCACGGCGCTCTGCCCGTCGGCCAGCGCGGGCGCCGTCACGGTGCGGCTGCGCCAGCCGTCGGCCGAGACGCGCAGCTCGAAGGTGCCCGCCGGCAGCCCACGGATCTCCCACGCGCCCAGCTCCTTCGTGCGCACGGCCGCGCCGGGGAAGGGAGGCGGCAGCAGCACCTCGACGCGTGCGAGCAGCAAGGCATCGCCACCGCCGGTCACCGTCCCCTTGAGCGAACCCGTGCCCAGCGTGAGCGTGAGCAGCCCGACCGGCTCGCCGTTCACCACCTTGGGGAGGTTCCCGGCGCGCGGCTTCTCCAGCCCCTCGAGCCGCGGCCCTGCGCCGGAGACGGCCAGGTCCTCGCCCGAGGCGTCCTCTGGCTCGCGGTTCCCGCCCAGCAGCCCGAGCGGATCCGTGACGACGAAAAGCGTCCCCAGCGCCGCGACGGCGAGCAGCACCAGCAACGTGGCCTGAGAACGACGCATCAGGGGGCTCCGGGGGCGGTGGGGGCCTGGGACGGCCGGACGATCGACAGTACCCGCCCCCCGGCCCCCCGCGACCCCCCGAGGCAGCGCCCTGGTCCGCCCTCAGTACGCCCGGGCGTAGAGGACGGTGTGCAGCGCGGGTTGGCCAGAGACGATGCAGCGGCGGCCCGCGGGCTCACCGCCGTCCAAGGGGATGCAGCGGATCGTGGCGTTGCAGCGCTCCTTGACGGCCGCCTCGCTCGTGGCCTCGCCGTCCCAGCCGCCGCGGAACCAGCCCGGCTCAGTCTCGAGCCGTGCGGCCAGCTCGTCGAGGGTGGCGACGTCGCGGATGTTGGCGTCGCGGTGGGCGCGCGCCTTGGTCAGCATCTCGCCTTGCATGGCGTCGAGGATCTGGGGCAGGCGCGTGGCCAGGGCGTCGAGCGCGACCGGCTCCTTGGCGCGGTTGTCGCGACGCACCGTCATGCAGCCGTTCTTCTCGACGTCCTTGGGGCCGACCTCGATGCGCAGGCACACGCCCTTGCGCTCCCACTCGAAGTACTTGGCGCCGGGCTTCATGCCGTCGCGGTCGTCCACCTTGAGCGCGAGGCCCAGGCCCTTGACGATCGCGGCGACCTTGGCCACGTGAGCCATCACCGAGGGCTGCTCCTCGCCCTTCCGGTAGATGGGCACGATCACCACCGGCAGGGGCGCGACCTTGGGCGGGAGCACCAGCCCGACGTCGTCGCTGTGGGTCATGACCAGGGCGCCGATCAGGCGCGTGGACACGCCCCAGGAGGTGGCGTAGACGTGTTCGCGCACGCCGGCCGCGTTCTGGAAGGTGACGTCGAAGGCCTTGGCGAAGTTCTGGCCCAGGAAGTGGGACGTGCCGGCCTGCAGCGCCCAGCCGTTCTGCATCATGGCCTCGATGGTGTAGGTGTCCACCGCGCCGGCGAAGCGCTCGCTGACGGTCTTGACGCCCTGCACCACCGGCATGGCGAGCATCTGCTCGCAGAAGTCGCGGTAGACGTCGAGCATCTGGCGCGCCTCGCTGACCGCCTCGGCGGCCGAAGCGTGGGCCGTGTGGCCCTCCTGCCAGAGGAACTCGGCCGTGCGCAGGAAGGGCCGCGTGCGCATCTCCCAGCGCATCACGTTGGCCCACTGGTTGATCAGGATCGGCAGGTCGCGGTAGGAGTCGATCCACTTGCCGTACATGTGCCAGATCACCGTCTCGCTGGTGGGACGGATGATGTACTCCTCCTCCAGCTTGCTGTCGGGATCGGGCTCGACGGTGGTCTTGCCGTCGCGCACCACGCTCTTCAGGCGCGTGTGCGTGACGATGGCGCACTCCTTGGCGAAGCCCTCGACGTGCTGGGCCTCCTTCGCCAGGAACGACTTGGGGATCAGCAGCGGGAAGTAGGCGTTGACGTGACCCGTGGCCTTGAAGCGCCGGTCGAGGTCGTCGCGGATCTTCTCCCACAGGCCCATGCCGTTGGGCCGGATCACCATGCAGCCCTTGGTGGGGGCGTAGTCCATCAGCTGGCCGGCCTGGATCACGTCCAGGTACCACTGGCTGTAGTCCTTCGCGCGCGGGGTGATGGTGGCTTCGGCTTCGGCGGCCATGGCTCGTCTCGGGGAGGGAAACGGGCGAGGGTAGCGCGGTCGGCTTCCCCGTACCCCCGTGGCGCGAGCGAAGCCTGCCAAACCCCAAACGGGCCCCTCCTAGGCGAGGGGTTGCCCTGGGAACGCCCACTTGCCTCTTGGGCCGCCCTGGGAACACCCACTTGCCTCTTGGGCCGCCCTGGGAACGCCAGGCTCCAGCCTGGCTCCGGCGCTCGGAGCAGGGCGTCCCTGCTCCAGGCCGCTTCCCCCTCAAGCGTTCCACCGTCCTAGGACGATAGGACGGTCCTCGTGGACCTCCGTGTCGATCCCAGCCTGCCTACGCCGCCCTCGCGACAGATCGTCGAGGCCGTGCTCGACCGCATCGCCGCCGGTGTCGTGAAGCCGGGCGATCGCCTTCCGAGCGTGCGCGGCCTGGCCGCCGAGGCGCTGGTGAACCCCAACACGGTCAACAAGGCCTACCGCGACCTGGAGGCCCTGGGCGTGGTGGAGGGTCGCAGCGGCGCGGGCGTGTTCGTCTGCGCCGGAGCGCCGGCCCTGGCACGCGGCGAGCGCCGCGGCGCCACGCTGGAGCGCTTGAAGGGTGCTCTCGAGACGGCCGTGGGCGCCGGGCACGAGCCCGCCGCGCTCGCGGAGCGCGTGAGCCAGTGGTTGTCGGGTGCGGTAGCGCAAAGGAGCCTGCGATGAACGCCATCGAGATCAACGCCGTCCAGCAGTCCTACGGCCGGAAGCGGGTGCTGCAGGGCGCCACGCTGAGCGTGCCCACGGG
>JANOFW010000020.1:0-6937 GCA_031413835.1 Planctomycetia bacterium | reverse complement strand
CCCCCCGCCCCCCCCCCCCCGGGGGGGGGTGGATCGGCGGGCGGCCGCCCGCCCGGAGGCACGGCGCCGCCCGTAGTGGGCGGGACGCTGGGCGGCGGCGGGGGCGGATCGTCGGGCAGCGCCGCCGCCGTGCGGATCGCGTCGGCGAGGCCGCCGGCCAGGGACGGCCGCGGCAGGAAGCCCTGCCGGGCCAGCAGCGCCGAGCCCGCGCCGCCCGTAGCGCCCGTGTTGACCTGGTTGCTGGGGCTGGGGCAGCCGATGACCGCGTAGCCCTTGGTGCCGAAGGCGTTGAGCACGTCGTTGATGCCCTGGCCCCAGAGCGCCTGGACGCCGGTGCTCCCGTCGGCCAGCTCGGCCGTGAATGTGGTGGTGGTCTCTGCCACGCCGAAGATGGGCACGGGCACGGGAGCCGCGCCGCCGAAGTCCACGTTGACCGTGGCGGTGTCGGCGGTGTGGTCGATGCGCACGGCCGACATCTTCAAGAGCTGCTGGGTGAGATAGCTGCCACCTGCCATCACGTCCTGCGTGAGGGGCATGGAGTAGCCCAGCATGCGCACGGCGGTGCCCGAGGGCCACTCGCGAGCGACGGTGCCGCGTGCGCCGCGCAGGCACTCGCGGAAGGCGTCCTGCGAGGTCAGGTCGTACTCGACGATCTCGTCGCCGATCTGCAACGCGCCGCGCAGGTGGAAGCCCTCGGTGGTGTCCACCGGCAGGTCCTGGGCGTCCAGGCCCACGCCGGTGGAGAGGTAGGCGAGATGGCGGCGCTTGCCGACGGCCACGCCGTCCACGAGCAGCTCCATGGAGGCGGGGTCCTCGCCGCTGGCCGAGACCTGGATGTGGAACCACTCGCCGGGCGCGTAGGCGATGCGCGAGAGCGGCACGTAGCACTCCGCGGCCTTCTCCTCGAGGGTGCCGGCGCACAGCCGGAAGACCAGCTCCGGGCCCTGGTCGCCCTCGTGCACGAAGATGGCGTAGCGGTTCATGAACTTGGACATGCCGCAGTCGTAGGCCGTCCAGGCGGCGTCGCTCATCGAACGCCACCAGAAGGAGAGGCTGAAGGGCCGCGGACGCGGATCCTCGCCGGTGTCCACCAGAGTGCCCTTGGTCTCGTGCACGTAGGGGTTGCGCGTCTCGGTGAACCAGCCGTCGGTCCAGCTGGTGTCGTCGAAGTGCTTCTCGAGCGCGACCGAGCCCGGCAGGCGCACGCGCGCCGGGGCCAGACGCACGTCGCCCAGGTCCCGACCGGAGCCGCCGTCGGTGGAGGGGTAGACCTGGTGCAGCAGCGCCTTGGGGGCGCGCGGGGGAGGCTGGACGTTGGCCGCCGTGCCGCGGCCCACGTACATCACGCCGCGCGGGTAGCTGGCGAACCACTTCGCCCCGCTGCCCATGGAGAGGCGCATCTCGAACTGCGCCTGGCTGTCAAGGGTCCAGGAGGCGCTGCGGTCGGCGCCGATCTCGACCACCTCGCGCTGCGTGGCGCTGGCCAGCTGGTTGCCCTGCCGGTCGTGCACGGCCACGCGCGACTCGACGTGGTAGACATCGAGCGTGCGGAAGCACCAGGCCGTGGTGCCGAAGCCCAGCGCGCTGTCGTGCGGGTTGATCGCGTTCCTGTAGAGCGCCCAGCGCTGCTGGCGCGTCAGGGCCGAGCCCTTCTCCAGGCCCTCGAGCCAGCGGCCGAAGTCCTCCGCATGGCGGAAGGGACCGGACTCGCGCCGCCCCTCGTCGCTCACACGCAGCGCGCCCGCGCGTTCCGTCACCAGGCGCTCGGCCAGCGTCCAGGCCAGGTTGGGCACCACGATCGTCTCGGGCAGGATGTCGGCCCCGCGCAGATGCAGGTTCGCCATCACGGCGTAGAGCACCTCACGCGGCGCGGTGTTGATGTTGATCGGCGTGGGCGCCAGCGCCTCGATGCGCGTGCGGCCGCCCTCGAAGGTCAGGCCCCCGCCGGCGGCCGGGTCGCTGACGCTGACCGTCCCGGCCAGCATCAGCAGCCTGTCGCGCTGCCCGCCGCCGACATCGCCCACGCGGTCCACGACCTGGTAGGCCGTGCGCACGCCGTCGCTCAAGCGCACCAGGGTGCCGCGGTTGTAGTAGGCCGTGGAGCCCGAGGGGTTGCCGGCGTTGTCGCGGACCAGCACCTCGTCCTGCGCCTCCGACTGCCCCAGCGCATTCACCACCAGCTGGGAGGCGAGCCACTCGGCGGTCTCGCGCCGCGCCCAGACCGTGAGGTAGGGCTCCAACGCGCGCAGACGCTCGGCCGAGATGCCCTGGCCCTGGCCCCAGTCGGCGATGCTCCGCAGGGCCGCCAGGTTCTCGAAGGGGGCCAGCCGCCCCGGCTGCGAGGCGATCATGTGCACGGCCAGCTGGAAGGCGTCGTAGGCGATCACGGGCGTGCCGCGCTTGTGCGTCTCGGCGCCGCCGTTGAGGCCCAGGGGCGACTTCGTGAAGGCGCCGCGCGAGCAGCCCTTGAAAGCACCGCCGTCGAAGCTCTGGTAGGTGATCACCTCGCGGCCGACGCGGATGGCGCCATTCTTGCGCGGGAAGCCCTCGGCACCGGGGATCTTGGCCGTCACGATGTGCTCGACGGGGATCTCGGTGACGCCGCCCTCGACCTCCTCGGAGAGCAGCGCCGCCCCCATCAGGTTGCCGAGCAGGAAGGGGCTCGCGCCGTTGACGTGCACGCAGGCCTGCGCGTCCACCGCGCTGGCGCTCCACACGCTGCCGCGATCGTCGCGGCTGGGGCCGAGGGTGCTGTTCTGCAGCGCCTTGGCGCGCTGCGCAAGCAGCGGATCCATGTCCCAGGCCCGACGCCAAGCCTCCTCGAGCATGCGGCGGAAGGCCTCGGTGGAGGGGTCGAACTCCCCGAGCGTGTCCACCTCGGGGTCGGTGTCGGTGTCCACGCCGCGGCCCGTGGCCGCCGCGCCGCGGGCGGCCGCCGCGCCGGCCGCCGGGCTGGAGCGCGCGGCGTTCTGGCGCGCCAGCTCGCCCGAGGGATGGGTACGGGAGAGCATCTGCTTGACGGTCTCGAGCAGCAGGGAGGCTTCGAAGTCGGCGCGTTCACGGGCCGCCAGCGCCTCGGTGTTCTCCTGGCCGTGGCGCATGGTGAGCACGAAGGGCACCGCGATCATGACCAGCACCACCAGCACGGTGATGACGATCAGCAACGCGACGCCGCGGCTCTGCGCCGTGCGCGGACGGGAGCGGAGCGGGTGCCGTCCCGAGAGCGGGAGCGCCGAGGGCAGGATCGAGCGGAGGTTCATCGGGAGGACTCCTGGGTCGCGGCGCACGCGAACGTACGCGCAGGCGACCCCCGGCGAGGGGACGAGCAGAGCAGACTTCGAGCGAGGGGACGAGCAGAGGAGACTTCGAGGGAGGGCAAGCGCATGTCAGCTGCCCTCCACGGCGTGGGGGCTGGCCAGCGAGACGCCGGTGAAGCGCGCGTTCGGGCTCGGGAACGCACCCCCGGCGGAGTCAGGCCAGCGGAAGGCCAGTCGCAGCTCATGCTCCGGCAGCCGACCGGCCCAGCCCCCGGGCAGCTCCAGATCCACGTAGGTCGCAGGCGCCGTGCGGGACGCCTCAGCGCCGGCCTCGGCGGCAGGATCCGGAAGCGCTTGCCCAGGCAGGCGCGCCTCGACGCCGAGGTCGGGCAAGGCGACGACCAGACCCTGTGGGCCCGTCACGTGGACGCGCAGACGCGCGGCCGCGCCGCTGGCCGCGTCCGGCAGCCACGACAGGACCACGTCAGCAGGTGCCTCGCCCGCGGCGCCCGCAGCGCCGGCCTCGGCGCCTTGGCGCAAGCCCAGGCCCTCGCCTCCGCGCAGCGCGCTCCCGGTCACCCGACGCCACAGGCGCGCCTCCACGAAGGGCGCGACCTGGGCACGCTCTCCAGCGCTCGCAGGCGTGTCCTCGAGAGTGCGACGCAAGGAGGCGAGCTCGTTGGCGTCCAGGCTCACGCTCGACTCGCCACCGCGGCTCGCGCCGCTCGGGGAGTCGACGGAGCGCACGAAGCTCCACGTTCCGACAGCGGCCACGAGCACGGCGGCGACGGCCGCCACGCTTCTCCACGCCGCGGGCCACCACGCAGCCGGCGGGGCGGCGCGCCCCCGGGGACGCGAGGCGAGCAGACGCAGCCCGACGCCGGGGACGATCGCGGCCGCCTCGCGCGCGGGGGCGGCGGCGACCACGGAGCCGACGGCGTCGGCGTGCAAGGCGGCATCGAAGGCCGAGCAGACCGCCTCGAGCACCGCCGGCGAAGGCGGCTGCGCCGTGCCCGCCGCGACCTGCCCCTGGGCGACCAGCAGGTCGGCTAGCAACTCGATGTCACCCGGATTCACGTCACCCGGATTCACGTCACCCGGATTCACGTCACCCGGGTTCACGTCACCCGGGTTCACGTCGCCCGCCTCGGCAGCCACCAACCCGGGAGCGAGGGGCTGCTCGGCGCCGGCCAGGAGGCCCTCGAGCCGCGTCTGCTCCGCGCGCGGATCGGCGCAGACCCTCGGAAGCGCGTCTGCCGCCCCGGAGAGCGCCTGACGCAGCAGCAGGTCGTCGAGCAGGGCGTCGGGGGGAGGCATGGGGATCAGCCCAGGAGGGGCGAGGTGCCGCCGCACGCGGAACGGCCGCGAGACCGCGGTGGCCGCCACAAGCTCGGTCTCCACAAGACGTTCTGACGAGAACGTGGAGACAGACTGCGAGCCCAGGGGAGCCGTGCAAGGCCTCCCGGAGCGCGCCCCGTGGACAACCACCGCCCAAGTATAGGCCTCCGAGGACCCGGACGGACGGGCCACCCGATCAAGACCCTTCCACGAAGTGGCGGAGGTGGGGCAGGCGCAGGGCGAGCCGCTCCTTGGCCCGGTGCAGGAGCTGCCCGACGCTGTCCGGATGGAGCTGCAAGGCCTGGCCGATGGCCCGGTAGTCGAGGCCCTCTAGATAGCGCAGGGTGAGCAGCAGGCGGTCGCGCACCGGGAGCGCCTCGAGCGCGACGCGCAACGTGGTCAAGGCCGCCGCGCGCTCCTGGCCGAGCAGCGCCTCGGCCGGACCCGGCTCGGGTGAGGCGGGGGCCAGGTCCTCGAGCGGCAGCCCACCGGGCCGGGCGCGCCCGCGCCGCCGCGCCCAGCGCCCCACCTCCGAGCGGCAGATGACGCCCAGGTAGGTGCTG
The DNA here is from genome assembly GCA_031413835.1 of Planctomycetia bacterium. Lineage (GTDB taxonomy): Bacteria > Planctomycetota > PLA2 > PLA2 > JAEUHO01 > CAXQZU01. The sequence goes on along the minus strand of JANOFW010000020.1, from coordinate 1,779 downwards.
AGACGGTAGGCGGGGTCGAAGCGCTTGAGCAGCAGGCGCTCACGCCTGAGCAGCGCCAGGAACACCTCGGCCACCACCTCGTCCACGTCGCTGTCGCTGACCACGGCGCTCACGCGCGCCAGCATGCGCCGCGCCAGCGCGGCCAGCAGCAGGCCGTAGCGCGCCACGAACTCGCGCCAGGCCTCGGCCTCCCCCGCCGCGCAGCGCCGGGCGAGCTCGACTTCGGCGCTGGCGCGCGGGTCGGGCACGCGCTCAGTGCCCCTCGGTGATGACGGGCGCCGGGATGGGCACGACCGGCCGGGTCGCGCGCTTCAAGAACAGCAGCGCCCAGGCCGTGTCGAGCACGTCGCTGGCCTCGTAGTCGCCCTCGAAGCCCATGGTGCCCGCGCTCCAGCGCCCGTCGGGCTTCTGACTGGCGACCAGGTGCTTGGCGCCGTCGACGTACCAGTCGATCAGGCCCACGAGCGGACGCTCGGCGAGCGCGCAGGCGCGCTCGAGGCCGTAGAGGTAGTAGAGGTGCCAGTTGGGCGAGCTGGGCCCCGGGTTGCGCGTGACGGTCCAGTTCCGCTCGAGCCAGGCGAAGCCGTCCTGGACCGCGCGCGCCGTCACGCGCTGCGCGTCGGCGTCGTAGCGCTCCAGGTGCCGCGGGCGTAGCAGCGCGTCGTGCGCGATGGAGAGGATCGCCAGCCCCGAGGTGGTCATGCTGCCCGTGGCGTTGTAGGGCTCGAGCAGGTAGGTCCAGCCGCGCGCGCGGTCGCCGGCCTCGATCAGGTAGGGCTTGCCGGTCGGGTCCGGCGAGGGCAGGAGACGCTTCACCTTGGGCCCGTCCTTCTCCTGCCAGTCGAGCGCGAGCTTGAGCGCCTTCTCGAAGCAGGTGGCGGGGATCACCGCGCCGCAGTCGCGCGCCGCGCGGATGCCGAGGATGGCGTACTGCGTGTTCGAGAGGTCCACCCGGTGCGCCGGGTAGCCCCAGCCGCCGCTGTCCTGCTGCTTCTCCACCAGCCAGGTCGCCATCTCCTGCACCCAGGCGCGCACCTCCTCGGGGAGCGAGCAGGGGTTCTTGACCGGGCGCGCCTCGCGCGTGTGTCCCTTCTCGGGCAGCACCTCGGCGCGCGAGCGGTAGTACTCGGTGACGAACATGATCAGCACGCCCGCGTCGTAGGTCGTGCGCGAGCCGCTGGGCGCGAGCGTCTTGTCCTTGGCGCGACAGACCTCCATGATCTTGTCCACCACGCCGGAGCCGGGCCGGTCGCCCGTGGCCAGCAAGGCCAGTCCGGCGAGCGCGCTGCTGCCGATCTCGTAGCGACTCTCGCCGCGCTGCACCACGGGGGCCATCCAGCCGCTGGGCTTCTGCTGCGCGCGCAGCCAGGCCGCGCCCTTGTCGATGGCGGCGTTGATGGCCTCCTGGAGCGCGGCGTCCGGCACCCCCGGCTCGGGCTTGTCCGCTGGGCGAGGGGGCTGGGGGGGGAGGGGCGGCCTGGCGGGTGCCGGGGGGCGAGGAGGGGGGGCGGGAGGCTCGGCCCCGGCGCGCCCCCCTAGGATCACGAGCACTCCCAGCACGGGGAGACAAAGACGTGAACGACGGGTCATGGAGCCTCGGGGGGCGCGGGGGGCGCGGGGCCCATTCTACGGCCTCGCGCCGTCGCCGCGGGGGCACCAACAGTGGACCCCCGAAGGACGTAGGTCCCTGCTGAGGCCCTACACTCCTGGCAGGAGTCCTTGCCCCATCCATGGCCACGCGCACGCCCCCTCCCGACCGGCTCGCTGGCCGTCTCCCCG
>JANOFW010000019.1:0-13951 GCA_031413835.1 Planctomycetia bacterium | reverse complement strand
CCCCCGCCGTGGCGGCCCTGAGCGACACGTTCACGACCGCGAGGCCCAAGCGCTTCGCGCCCTACGGCGCCGATCCGGCGAGCCGAGCCGCCTACGGGCTCTGGTTCGGGGCCCAGACCTGGGTGCGCACGCGGCTGCCGCTGGCCGAGGCCGCCGTGGTGCGCGGCTGGCGTCCGCCGGCGCGAGCGCTGCGCGTGCTGGATGTAGGCGCAGGCAGCGGCGCGGCCGGGCTCTCGGCGGCCACCTGGCTGTGCACCACGCAGGGCGTGCCCCAGGTGCACCTCACCGCGCTCGACCACGCGCGCGAGCCCCTCGCCACCCTCGAGCGTCTGGCGCGCGAAGCCCTGCCACCGGCGCTCGCGCCCCAGGTCACGCTCCTGACCGCCGACGCTCGCACGCCCGCGGATTGGCCCGCCGCCGCGCATGGACCCTGGGATCTGATCGTGGTGGCCTTCGCTCTCAACGAGCTGTGGCCCGCCGGCGACGACGAGCCCCGCGCGCTGCTGGCCGCCCTGGGCGAGCGCCTCTCGCCCGCAGGCCTCTTGCTGGTGCTGGAGCCGGCGGTACAGGCGCAGGCCTACCGGGTCGTGCGCCTCGCCGCCGACCTGGTCGAACAGGCGGGGCTCCACGCCTACGGTCCGCAGCTCTCCCCGGGCGCGTGGCGCCCCGCCGAGGATCCGCGCACCTGGCCGCACGAGGTGCGCCGCTGGCAGATGCCCGCCAGCCTCGCCCGGGTCAATCGGCGGCTGTGGCGCAGCGCCGCCGAGCTGACCTTCTCGTACGCCCTGCTGGGCCGTAGCCCACCGCCCCCCCCGCCCCCCGGACCTCACCTGCTGCGCCTGGCCTCGCCCGTGAAGCGCGCCCACGGACGCCGCACCTGGCTGGGCTTCACGCTGGCGGGCGATCTCGGCTCCTACGAGCTGCAGCAGCGCGACGGCACGCGCGCAGAGCTCGAGCGCCTCGAGGCGCTCGATCGCGGCGACGTGCTGCTGCTCGACCCGGCCCCGCGCGCCGTGGGCGACCGCCTGCGGCTCGCCTCGGCGCGCTCCGTGGTGCGCGTCTGCACGCCGGAGGGCTCCATCACGCCCTGGGAGTGACGGCGGGGTTGGCCCACAGGGACCTTCCCCGTAGGCTCGCGCGGGCCGGGCCCGACGGCCGGGACGGAGCACCTCGTGCGCATCGCCTGCATCGGCGGAGGACCGGCCTCGCTCTACTTCAGCCTGCTGATGCGGCAGGCCGATCCCAGGGCCGAGATCACGGTCTACGAGCGCAACCGCGAGGGCGAGACCTTCGGCTGGGGCGTGGTCTTCAGCGACGAGACGCTGGCGCACTTCGAGGCGGCCGACCCGACCACCTACGCCGCCATCACGCAGGCCTTCGTGCGCTGGGGCGTGATCGACACCTTCGTGGGCGGCGCGCGCGTGCGCAGCACCGGTCACGGCTTCTGCGGGCTCTCCCGCAAGCGGCTGCTGCAGATCCTCGCCGCGCGCTGCCGGGAGCTGGGCGTGCGGCTGGTCTTCGAACGCGAGATTCCCGACCCGCGCGCGCTCCAGGACGAGGTGGACCTGCTGGTGGGCGCCGACGGCGTGCAAAGCGTGGTGCGCTCGACCTTCGCCGAACGCTTCCGCCCCGACGTGCGCCTGGGCGGCGCGCGCTTCACCTGGCTGGGCACGACGCTGCCGCTCGAAGCCTTCACGTTCATCTTCCGCGAGAACGAGCACGGGCTCTTCACCGTGCACGCCTACCCCTTCGAGCCGGGGCTCTCCACCTTCATCGTGGAGTGCAGCGAGGCGACCTGGGTGCGGGCCGGTCTCGACAAGGCCGACGAGGCGTCCACCGCGGCCTACGTCGAGCGGCTCTTCGCCGACCACCTGCGCGGCCACAGGCTGCTGACCAACAAGTCGATCTGGCGGCGCTTCCCGGTCGTGCGCAACGCCACCTGGCACGCCGACAACGTGGTGCTGCTGGGCGACGCGGCCCACACGGCGCACTTCTCGATCGGTTCCGGGACCAAGCTGGCCATGGAGGACGCCATCGCGCTGGCCGCGGCCTTCCGGGGCCGGGGGGCCGCCGACGTGCCTGGCGCCCTGGCGGCCTACGAGACGGCGCGCTTGAAGGACGTGACCCGCATCCAGCGCGCCGCCAAGGTGAGTCAGGCCTGGTTCGAGGATGCGGCGCGCTACGTGAAGCAGGAGCCCGACGTCTTCGTCTTCAACCTCATGACCCGTTCGCAGCGCATCACTTGGGGCAACCTCGCCAAGCGCGACCCCGCGCTGGTCGAACGCGTGGGACGGCGCTGGGCACAAACCCACGGCCTGCCGCCGGGCGAGGCGGGCTCGCCCCCCCCGCCCCCCTTGTTCGCCCCGCTCACGCTGCGCGGCCTCACGCTGCCCAACCGCGTGGTGGTCTCGCCCATGTGCCAGTACTCGGCCGTGGAGGGCGTGCCCCAGGAGTGGCACCTGGTGCACCTGGGCAGCCGCGCGGTGGGCGGAGCGGGGCTGGTGATCGGCGAAGGCACCGGCGTGAGTCCCGACGGCCGCATCACCCACGGCTGCACGGGCCTGTGGAACGACGCGCAGGAGGCGGCCTGGAAGCGCATCGTGGAGTTCGTGCACCGCGAGAGCGCCTCGAAGCTGGGCCTGCAACTGTGCCACGCGGGCCGCAAGGGCTCGTGCACGCTGCCCTGGGAGGGCGACCGGCCCATCGCGGGCGCGGGGTCGTGGACCACCCTGGGCCCGACGACGGAGCCCTTCGCGTCGGGCTGGCCCGCGCCGCGGGCGCTGACGCAGAGCGACATGGACCGCGTGCGCGAGGAATTCACGGCCTCCGCGAAGCGGGCCGCACGCGCGGGCTTCGACGTGCTCGAGCTGCACGCGGCCCACGGCTACCTGCTCAGCTCCTTCCTCTCGCCCGCGGTCAACACGCGTACGGACCGCTACGGCGGCAGCCTCGAAGCGCGCCTGCGCTTCCCGCTCGAAGTCGTGGGCGCCGTGCGCACCGCCTGGCCCGCCGAACGTCCGCTCTTCGTGCGCATCTCCGCCAGCGACTGGCTGGAGGAAGGCGCCGGCATGACCCCGACCGACGCGGTGGAGGTCGCGCGCGCTCTGGCGCGCGCCGGTTGCGACGTGGTGGACGTCTCCAGCGGCGGCAACACGCCGTGCAGCCAGGTGGAGTACGGGCGCCTGTACCAGGTGCCCTTCGCCGACCGCCTGCGCCACGAGGCCGGCGTGACGGTCATGGCCGTGGGCGGCGTGCCCGACGCCGACCACATCAACACGATCCTGGCCGCCGAGCGCGCCGACCTCGTGGCCGTGGCGCGCGGGCACCTGCTCAACCCCTTCCTCACCCTGCAGGCGGCCGCCGCCGCCCGATCCGAGAGCTTTGCCTGGCCGCGCCAGTACCGGCCGGCCCGCCCGTTCTGAGCAAGGAGACTCCATGACTGGTGCGCTACCCTGGTCGCTTGCCTGCTTGCTGCTGCTGGGCGCCTCGGCGCTCGACGGGGCGCGGGCGGAGGAGCCGAAGGTGAAAGACATCGAAGCGGGTGACGCGCCCGGCGCGTTCGCGCTCAACGACCAGGAGGGCAGGGCCGCGCGCCTCGGAGGCGGCGAGGGTCACGGCTGGTACCTGCTGGCCTTCTACCCCAAGGCCGCCACCGGGGGCTGAACCAAGGAGGTCTGCTCGCTGCGTGACAGCGAGGCCGAGCTCAAGCAGCGCGGCGTGACCCCCTACGGCATCAGCCTCGACGACGTCCTCTCGCAGAAGGCCTTCCACACGGCGCAGAAGCTGGGCTTCGCGCTGCTCTCCGACCCCGACGGCAGCGTCGCCCGACGCTACGCCGTGCTGGCCGAGGGCGCCAAGTGGCCCCAGCGGGTCACCTTCGTGGTCGATCCCAAGGGCGTCGTACGCCACGTCGATCGCAAGGTGAACGTCGGTACCCACGGGGCCGACCTCCTCAAGGTCCTCGACGGGCTGCTGGCGAACGAGGCCCGCTGAGCAAGCTGGGCCAAGGCCCCGCCTTGCCAACCTTTTGCACGCGCCGCCCGGCCCCGGGCGTAGACCGGGACGCTGATCCTGGGAGACGCGACGATGCGAGCGATCCGGCGAGCGACGGCGGTGCTGATCTTCACGGGGGCGCTGGGGGCGGCCCAGGGCGACGAGCCGCGTCCGGCGGCCCCCGCCGCACCGGCCCGTGCCGCCCCCACGACCCCCGAGGTCTGGGAAGGCTACGTGTGGAAGGACAAGCAGGGCCGCCTCGAGATCGGCTACGGCGTGGTGGCCATGGGCGTGATGGCCCTTCCGGCCCACATCGTCGGCGGCCCCCTGGCCGCCAAGCTGCTGCCCTACGCCGCCGGCGACGACATCTGGCTGTTCTGGAACTACGAGCTTGCGCGCCTGGAGCCCAAGACCCTCGAGGGGCTGCCCACGGTGCTCGTGCGCCTGGAGGGCGTGGTCGAGGAGGGCGAGAACCCAAATCCCCACTCCTATCCCAGCCAGGCACCGCGCACGCTGAAGGACGCGCGCCTGCGCGCCATCGAGTTCCTGAACCCCGACTGGCTGCGCGACTGGGCCTTCTTCTTCCGCGAGCCGATCTCTCCCTTCCGCGTGGCGGAGCGCGTCAGCCGCACGCCTGAGGACGACCTGCGCTTCGCTCAGAAGGCGCTTGAGGTGCTGCGCACGATGCGCTCGCGTCCGGGGCCGAGCGACACACAGAAGGCCGAGGCCAAGGCGCTCGAGCCCACGGTGCGGGTCGTGACGCGCTTTCGCGAAGGCGAAGAGGCCGACATCCAGCGCTGGCTCCTGGCCACGACCAAGGAGCACGGCTGGACGATCGCCGGCCTCGAGACCCTCGCCCCGCTCCCGCCCTCCTCCACCGAGATTCAGGGCTGGTTCTTCGACAGTCCCACCAAGGAAGCCTTCCTGGCCAAGGCCAAGGAGTGCTGGAGCGGTGATCCGGCGCGGCTGGTGCTCGTGCACTACGTGGAGACGGAGAACAGCACCAGCTACACCACCACCGACCTCGAGGAGGTCCGCGACCACTGGACCGAAGCCGAGTTCCAGGCGCGCAAGCTCGCCACCAGCAAGATGGGCCGCGATCGTTGAGGGCGCACGCGGCAGCGTTCACGGCCGGCGCCGCGGTCATGGCGCTCGAGCTGCTCGCCGGCCGCTGGCTCGCGCCGGTCTTCGGGGCCACGCTCACGACCTGGACCTGGGTCATCGCCGTCACGCTGGGCGCGGGGGCCCTGGGGGCCTGGCTCGGAGCCGTCGGCAAGGAGCGCGGGACGGCGGCGCCCCTCCTCTGGGGGGCGCTCTTCGTGGCCGGCGACGCGCTACGCGCGCCGAACCTCCTGGCCGACCTCGTGACCCTGCCCACGGTCGCGGGCGCGGGCCTGGGCGCGTGCGTGGTGCTGCTCCTGCCCGTGACCGCGCTCTCGATGGTGCTGCCTCGCCTGATCGCGCGCCACGCGGCGATCCGCCCCGGCCGTCTGATCGCCAGCGGCACGCTGGGCGCGCTCGCGGGCACCCTGGGAGCCGGGCTCGTCGCCATTCCCCACCTGGGCCTGCGGGCCACGGCCTTCGTCGTGGCCGGTCTGCTGCTGCTCGGCGCCCTGCTCACGAGCCGCGGTCGCGCGCAGGCGGGCGGCGCGGCGACGCTGCTGCTCGGTGCGGCGGCGGGCGCGCTGTTCCTCGGCGCCCCCACGGCCCCCGGGGAGATCGCCGCGCGCGAGTCGCTCGCAGGTCGGGTGAGCCTCACGCGCGAGCCGAGGGGCCTCACGCTGCGCGTGGACGGCGTGCTCCAGGGGATGGGCGGCGTCGAGGCGCGCGACGGGGCGGCTCTGGTGCTGCGCGGGCAGCACGTGGGCCTGCTCCCCTACCTGAGACCCACGGCGAAGACGGCGTTGATGGTGGGCCTGGGCTCGGGCCTCTTCGCACGCGTCCTGGCGGCCCACGCCGTCGCGGTCGAGACCCTCGAGGTGAACGCCGACCTGGTCGGGATCGCGCGCGAGCATCTCGGCGTGCGCGGCAGCGTGCTGCTGGACGACGGGCGCGCCGGCTGGCGCCGACTCCAGGGGCGCTACGACCTGATCGTGCTCGACGCCTTCCAGGGCGAGGGGCTGCCGGGACACCTGCTGACGCGCGAGGCCTTCGGCGAGCTGGCCCGACGCCTGTCGCCCGGAGGCGTGCTGGCCGTACACCTGATCGGCGCTCCCGGCCATCGCGTGACGGCCGCGGTGGCGCGCACGCTGGCGAGCGTCTTCCCCGAGCGACTCGCCCTGCGCAGCCGTCCCGACGAGACGCTCCAGGACCTGGTGCTGCTGGCCTCCGCCGCGCCGCTGAACGTGCCCCCGCACCCCGAGCTGCTCGAGGCGGGCTTCGACGGCCGCGCCGTGTTCGCTCCCCCGGCTGACGGCCTGCTGCTCACCGACGACCTCTGCCCCCTCGAGACCTGGAACGAGCCCCTGGCCCGCGCGCTGCGGGAAAGGAACCGGTCGGAGGCGCGCGACGGCTAGGCTGCGCGGGTCCCCCGGAGGGAAGCCATGCCGCGCGTCGTCTCGTTCCTGGCCTTGGCCCTGATCGCCGTGGGTGCGATCTACCCCCTCACCACGGGCACCACCAGCGTGACCGCCTGGATCCCGGCGATGTTGGGCGCCGCCGTGCTGCTGCTCGTTCTGTGGGGCCGCGCGCCGGCGCGTGCGCTGATCGTTCTCCTGGCCCTCGCCGGCCTGGGCGCCTCGATCTGGAGGCTGGTCAAGGGCGGCTTCGACCTCAGCGCCGGTTCACAGCAGGCCCAGGCGCTCACCACCCTCCTGTGCCTGGGCCTCCTCGCCGCGGTGCTCAGGCGCGCCAACGGTCGTGGTCGATGACCTGGGGCAGGTGCGGGGGACGGTCCGCGCTGCCCCATTGCGAGGGGTCGCGGACCGCGCGAACGCCGTGAGTCTTGCATACCAGCGACCAGAGGGACTGGTCATGCCGGTGAGCTTCGAAGCCGGGCGGCTCGGGGACGCGGCCCGGCGCGTCGGTGATCAGGTCCCCCCTCTCGCACAGCGCCAGCCACTCCGCGACGAGCGCGCGGCTCGCCGGCGAGGCGCGCAGCAGGATGAAGCTGCTCAGGCGCTGGGGCTCGCGAGCCAGGGCGTCCGGTAGGCCCACGGCCAGCCGCGCCTCGGCCTTCGTCCAGAGCAGGTCGGTGTGACGGGGCCCGAGGGTGAAGGCGAGCGCGTCCGTGTCGCTGAGGAGCGCGACGTACGGGTCCACGCGCCCGATCCAGCGCGCTCCGCTGTCGCAGTAGCACACGATCGCGCCCTCCGGCGCCCAGGCGAGCGCCAGCGAGAGCAGCTTGGGCTTCCACAGCCAGTAGCCCGCGCCGCGGCGCGCTCCGAGGACATCGGCGTGCAGCTTGCGCCAGGCCTTGGGCAGGTCGGCGCGCCGCAGCTCGAGCACGTGGTCGAACCCGCCCACCTCGCGGCCCGTCGCCGAGCAGCGCTTCTGGGCCCTGAAGAAGCGTCGGTCGGCGTAGTTGAGCAGCAGGCGGGCAGTGCGCGCCTTCGCGGCGGCGATCCCGGCGAACTCCACCGACTCCCAGGGATCGCGGCGACGGAAGAAGAACATGGGCCGCGTACCTCGCCGATGCAGGGTGGCGATGCTCGGCGCCAGCCCGCAGCGAGTAACCCTGCCATGCCTGGGGTACTGACTCAACCCCCTCAGGTCTCGTCGCTCGCCCCCCCCGGGGGGCGGCGACGGCGCTGCGGCACGCGGGCGGACGTCCACGGCCTCGCAGCGCACGCCGGCGTCAGTTCTGCAGCGCCGTCTCCATCGCGCTGAGGTCGAGCGCGTTCCCGAAGACGTTCGTGACGTCCTCCTTGCTCACGGAGGTCCCCTCGACCTTCAAGAGCGTGGTGTTCGAGTTCAGGAGCAGCTGCAGCGTGGCACGCTTCGCCTCCTTCTCGTACTGGAGGACGGCGCGCTTGCCCTTGATCGTCACGACGGACGCACCCTCGCCCATCATCGCGGGATTCGAGAACATCATGGCCATCATCCCCACCAGGGGCGAGTCGGCGGTCAGCTCGACGGTGACGCGCGCATCGTCGCCCTTCTTGTACTCCCGCTTCACCGTGACGCCGGCGCCCCAGAACATCGCGCCCAAGGCCCCACTGTCACCGTCCTGGTCTTCCGCGGTCCACCCCTCCGGCGCCGCGGGAAGCGTGAGCTTGAGCTGGTCGACACGGCGACGTCCGATCTCGTTGAACAGCAGCTTCAGGTCGCTCATCGACTGACCGTACTTCTTCTGGCCATACGACGCCTTGGCGCTCTCGAACAGCGTCAGCGGGTCGAGGTCCTCCGCGTAGGCCACGAACGACCCGGAGATCACGGACACGGCGGCCAAAGCGAGGATCGTCGAGCGACCAAGCGGCTTCATCGGAGTCTCCAGGGTGGGAGGGTTGAATGGGATTGCCCCATGCAGCACCGCCGGGACTCAGTGTACTTGGATGTGGTACGGAGCCAGGTTCCACCGGCAACCGGCTTCTGGTTGCGCCACCAACCTCGCCGCACGACAGCGAGCCACACGCTGCAAAGGCCCTCACGAGGCGCCCCCCCTGCAGGATGCCGCAGCCCTGGCGGTACTTGCAAAGTCTTTGCGTCACCGCGCCCGCCGAGACGCTACCGTCAGGCTGTGTTGCCATTCGGAGGGTCCTCCATGTCCACCTGCCGCTTCCTGTTGCTAGTCGTCCTCGCGCTCGTCGTGGCCCCCACCGTCGGGCGCTCGGAGGAGCCGCCGCTGCTTGGCCCGCCGGTCGCCCTGCCCGTGCGCGAGGCGACGGTGTTCAAGGATGGCCACGCGTTCCTCCTGCGCTCGGGCGAGCTCCCGGTGGGCGCAGGCGGCTTCGTGCTGCTTGACCGGCTCCCGACGCCCGTGCTCGGCACGTTCTGGGCGTTCGAGGAGGAGGCAGGTGCCGTCCTACAAGGGGTGCGCGCCACGCAGCGCCGCGTGGCGTGGCGCGGACGGCGCTCGAGATCGCCGATCTCCTCGCAGCCAACGTCGGTGCGAACGTCGCCGTCACCGACACGGACGGACGCACGTTCCACGCGCGCATCGCCGGCGTTCCGACGCGCTCCGGCGCCGAGATCGAGCGGACGGACGTCGCTGAGGGGCAACGCCTCCCGGTCAAGGGTCCGCTCGTCCTCTTCGAAGACGTCGATGGCACGCGCGCGATGCGGCTTGACCGCGTTCGTGAAGTCGTCTTCCGCGGTGAGGTGCAGAAGACGCTGCCGCAGGAGGAGATGAGGAACAGGTTGGAGCTCGCCCTGGCGTGGGACGTGAAGCCGCCCGCCACGGCGAAGGTCGGGATCATGGCCCTGGAGAACGGCCTGCGCTGGATCCCCAGCTACCGCGTGGATCTGCTCGACGGGGGGCGCGCCCACGTCCGGCTCCAGGCGACCCTCGTCAACGACCTGACGGACCTGGAGGACGTGGCGCTCAACCTCGTGATCGGCGTGCCCACCTTCGCCTTCGCGGGCCAGGTGGATCCGATGGCGTTGCAAGCAGCGCTCGCCGCCGTTGGACAACGGATGTCGCAGGCTTCCCACAGCCGACAGCTGCTCTCGAATGCGATCATGAGTCAGAGCACGAGCTCGCGCGAGGCGGACTTCGAGGGACCGGCCGGCGTCGGCGAGGTGGCCGGATCGGCGCAGAACGAAGATCTCTACATCTTCCGAGTCGCCGGCGTGACGCTGCGCAAGGGCGAGCGGCTCGTGCTGCCCGTGGCCGAGGTGACGCTGAGCTACAAGGACGTCTACACGCTGGACATGCCCTTCTCGCCCCCGCCCGAGGTCTGGCCCCAGATTGCGCAGAACATCTACCAGAACCCCCAGGCGGCGGAGGCGTTCCGCCAGGCCATGAAGCCGCAGGTCATGCACCAGGCGCGGATCTCCAACGACGGGCCCCATCCGCTCACGACCGCGCCCGCGCTGCTCTTCCGCAACGGCGCGATCCTGGCCCAAGGGATGATGACCTACACGAGCGTCGGGAACACGGTGGACCTGCCCGTGACGACGGCCGTCGACGTCCACTCCAAGAAGGAGGAGCAGGAAGTCGAGCGCAAGCAGGATTCCGTCCGCTGGCAGGGCGACCAGTACGCGCGCGTGGACATGTCGGGGAGGCTCCGCCTCACGAACTACCGCAAGGGAGCCGTCCACCTCGAGGTGACGCGCTCCCTCCTCGGCAGCGCCGCCACGGCCGACCACGACGGAGTGGTCAAGGCGCTCAACGCCATGGAGGATGGCAGCTGGGCCACCCAGGCGCCGCCGATCTGGTGGCGCTGGTACAGCTGGCCGCACTGGTGGTACCACTTCAACTCGGTCAGCCAGGTCCGCTGGGAGCTCGATGTCGCGCCCGGTGCGTCGGTCGATCTCGGCTACGCCTGGACGTACTACTGGCGCTAGGTGACCCGCCGTGACTCTGTGACATCACGGGCGGCGCGCTGAGAGTCAGCACGGCTGCTGGTTCAGGGAGAGTAGAAGCGCTCTACTTCCTGGGAAATCACCTCGTGGCAGCGCCGGCAGTTGTCCTGATCCAGGTAGGGGAAATGGGACTCGGCAACGACCCTACGTCGCGCGTGCTCAGCATCGCCCTCCGCCGCAGTCCCCGCGATGGCAGCAACTACCTCATCCACCGTCCTGCAGACGGGACCGATTCGCTCGATCTCACTCATGGGAAGCTCGGGCTCCCCGTACTCCGCGAACAGCGCCTCGCGATCCGACCAGAAGAAGACGACGGGCTTGATCATGGCGAGGAAATCGAAGGCCAGGCTCGAGTAGTCGGTGATCAGCAGGGTGGCGCCGGCACACAGCTCCACTGCACCTTGGGACATGGCTCGGACCTCCACGTAGCCAGGAAGATCCGCGAACACGGCCCAATCTTGAGCGTATTCATGATGCACGAGCGCCGTAACTCGCGCCTTGCGAGATTCCACAAGCTGTCGGAACCCAGGGTGGCGCAGCAGGACAGAGTAGTCCACGAGGTGTTGCGCGTGGGAAAGCCGAGCAGCGCCGGCGTGCCAAGAGCTAGCGCGGAAGGTCAGCATAACCACCCAGTGCTCGGATGCGGGGGCCCGTCCGGCCATCCGCTGCAACTCGTCGTGCCGCGGGACGCCCGTCAACACGACCTTGACGCGCGCGGGGTACTGCTGCCGGCGCACCCGCTGGCTGATTCTCGTCGCGGTGTGGACGAGCGCAGGTTCCGCAAGCGTGCCGACGAACAGCCGTGCGTAGGCAGCGCCGTTCTTGATTCCCTCGAAGCCATGCGACAAGTTGACCTTGAAGCGCCGACGCCACTGTTCCAGCAGGCGGCCGGCCAACCCCTTGGGGAGGACATCGCTCAGGGCTGCCTTGAACAGCCGGGCTTCCACCCTCAACAGCTCCAGCGGGAGGCAATCCCTCAGATCGCAATTGAAGATCGCCGCCTGGGCGTTCCAGCACAGGATGTAGTGACGCAAGGAGCCGTAGCGGACCACGTAGCGAAGGTCGGACAATTCCCGTCGTTGTGCGCCTCTGACCACGAAGTACACATGAGTGGACCTTGTCCGGTCGCGGCAATAGAGGAACAGGTGATAGCTGTTGTCGCTGGCGCCGGTGCCATTGCGCTCGCCGATGATCCACGTCGGTCGCCTGAGAACGAACGGGCTCAAGAAACGTGCCAGCCGGAGCTTGAATTTGTGATGCCAGCTCCGGCTCATCGACAGGCGAGACTACCAGAGCGACGAACAGGAGCCGATCCGGACGAACGACGCAACCTGCGGAGTTGCGTGCTACCGAGCCAGACCCCTCGTGCAGACGAGTCCGCGAGCCCTGCAGCATCGACCTTGAGGGGCGCCGCAGCAGGCCCAGGTGCACAGCGCTCGCCTGTTCCCAGGACTCCTGGCCCCGTTGCTCCGACGCGGGGCGTAGGCGCGGGGCTACGATCAGGCAATGACCCTGGGCGGCTATCATGGCACCGCGCTGCATGTGGACCTCGCAACGGGGGCCGCAGAGCGGCAAGCGCTGCCTGAGTCCTGGCTGAGAGCCGTGGTGGGCGGCTCGGGGCTGGGCACGCTGCTGCTGCTGCACGCGAGCCCCGCGGGCGTGGACCCGCTGGCGCCGGAGGCGGCCTTCGTGGTGGCGCTCTCGCCGCTGGTGGGCACGCCCCTGACCACGAGCGCCAAGCTGGCCTTCGTTGCCAAGTCGCCCCTGACCGGGCGCATCGGCGACGCGCTGGCCAGCGACCGCTTCGCCATCGAGCTCAAACGCTGCGGCCTGGACGCGCTGGTGCTCACGGGCCGTGCGGCCAGGTGGTCGCTGCTGGTGATCGAGGACGGTGCGGTGCGCCTCGAGCCGGCCGCCGACCTGCTCGGGCTCTCGTCGTGGGCGGCCGAGGAGCGGCTGCGCGAGCGCTACGGCCCGGCCCACCGCTTCTTCGGCATCGGGCCCGCGGGAGAGAACCTGGTGCGCTACGCCACGCTCTCGGGCGACGCACGTCATGCAGGTCGGGGGGGCCTGGGGGCCGTGCTGGGCGCCAAGCGCCTGAAGGGCATCCTCGTCAGGGGCACCCAGCCGACGCCGCTCCACGGCAGGGAGCGCGTGCTGGCGCTCTCGAAGAGCATCTCGGAGCGCTCGCTGGGCCCGGCCACGGCCAAGTACCGCGAGCTGGGCACCGTGGCCAACCTGCTGGTCTTGAACCGCCTGGGCGCGCTCCCCACGCGCAACTTCCAGGCAGGCACCTTCGAGGGGGCCGCGGAGGTCTCGGGGGAGGCCTTCCACGCCACGCCGGGCAAGGTGCGCAAGCACTGCGCGTCGTGCACCATCGGCTGCGAACACGTCTTCGAGTCGCGCGACGGGTCGATGGTGCGCCTGGAGTACGAAGGCCTGTTCGCGCTCGGACCCCTGCTAGGCATCGACGACCGTGAGGTGGTGCTCGAGGCCGCCCGGCGCTGCGACGACCTGGGCCTGGACGTGATCTCGGCCGGCGGCACGATCGCCTGGGCCATGGAGTGCGGCGAGAAGGGCCTGCTCGAGGGCGCGCCGCGCTTCGGCGACGGGCCCGGAGCGCTGGCGCTGCTCGAGGACATCGCGGCACGCCGCGGCCTGGGCGCGCTGCTCGCGGAGGGCAGCCGCGAGGCCTCGCGGCGCCTGGGTCGGGGCAGCGAGCGCTTCGCCTGCCACGTCAAGGGCCTGGAGCTCCCCGGCTACGACCCGCGCGCGCTCAAGGCCCTGGCCGTGGGCCTGGCCACCGGCTCGCGCGGCGCCGACCACAACAAGAGCAGCGCCTACGAGGAGGACTTCCGGCCGGGCAGCGACCGCCTGACCGAGGACGAGTTGAAGGGCCCGGCCGCCGCGGTGACCGAGACCAAGGCGGCAGTCCTCGACTGCCTGATCCTGTGCAAGTTCCTACGCGGAGTCTTCACGGATCTGATGGCCGAGGGAGCCGAGATGCTGGCGGCGGTGACGGGCTGGGAGGTGACGGCCGGCGAGCTCGAGGCCGTGGGCGAGCGCGTGGTGCTCTTGAAGCGCCTGTTCAACGAACGCGAGGGCTGGGAGCCGGCCGAGGACACCCTTCCAGAACGCTTCCTCTCCGAGCCCCTGCCGCCGGGCTCCCCCTCCGGGGGCGCGGCGCTCACGCGTGCCTCGCTCGAGCGCATGATCCGCGGCTACTATCGTGCCCGAGGCCTGACCGACGAGGGCCGGGTCCCCCGCGCGCTCTCCGAGGCGCTGGGACTCACGGTCCTGCTCGCAGCCCAGGAGCCCGCATGAACCCGCTCGCCCCCACCGCGGCCGCTCAGGCGCGGGCCAGGTGAGCGTCGAGCTCCGCGGCGACCGGATCGGCTTCGACGGCGTCGTGCAGGAGGCCGGGCTGCGCGACGTCGCCGGCAACTCGCTGGCCAGCGACGTGCGCTTCTCCTTCACGACGGGTGACTCGCTG
>JANOFW010000018.1:0-1988 GCA_031413835.1 Planctomycetia bacterium | reverse complement strand
GCAGCATGGGGCTCATCCCCCAGGACGTCATCGATCGCGTCCTCTCGGCCCACGACGTGGCCGAGGTCGTGGGGCGCTACGTCCAGCTCAAGCAGGCCGGGCGCGCCTTCAAGGCCTTGTGCCCGTTCCACGAGGAGAAGACGCCCTCCTTCACCGTCAATCCCGACCGCCAGACGTTCAAGTGCTTTGGCTGCGGCAAGGGCGGCACGGCGGTCACGTTCCTCATGCACCACCACGGCCTGTCCTTCCCCGAGGCGATCAAGAGCCTGGCGCAGGAGCGCGGCATCGCGGTGCCGGAAACCGGCGGCGGCCCCTCGCAGCCGCAGGGGGAGCAGGAGCGCTGCGTCAAGGCCGTGGCCTTCGCGCAGCAGTTCTTCGCCCACATGCTGGCCGGCGAGGAGGGCGCCGAGACGCGCCGCTACCTCGAGAAGCGCGGCTACCCCCCCGAGGTGCAGGAGCGCTTCGGCCTGGGCTACGCGCCGGCGGGCTGGGACCGTCTCTTGACCACCGCCGCCGCGCGCAAGCACTCCGCCCAGGAGCTCGAGGCGGCGGGTCTGGTCGTGCCGCGCGCCAACGGCCCCGGCCACTACGACCGCTTCCGCAACCGCGTGACCTTCCCCGTGAAGAACCTCCAGGGGCAGGTCGTGACCTTCGGCGCCCGCGCGCTCTCCCCGGACGACACGCCCAAGTACTTGAACGGCCCCGAGACGCCGGTGTTTCGCAAGGGCTCCACGCTCTTCGCGCTCGACATGGCGCGCGAGGGCATCCGCAAGCGTGGCGAGGCCTGGCTGATGGAGGGCTACACCGACGTGCTCATGGCGCACCGCTTCGGCTTCGACGCCGCGGTGGCGGGCATGGGCACGGCCTTTACGCCCCAGCAGGCGGCCCTCCTGGCGCGCTTCGCCCCGCGCGTGGTGCTCGTCTACGACGCCGACAGCGCCGGGCGCGCCGCGGCCGAGAAGGCCATCGACGTGCTGCTCGAGCAGGGCCTCGAGGTGAAGGTGGCGCTCTTGCCCGAGGGCCGCGACGTGGACGAGATCCTGCTCGAGGAGGGCGCGGCGGCCTTCCAGGGCGTGCTCGACCAGTGCCTGGACGTGTTGGCCTTCCGTCTGCGCGAGCTGGGCACGCGCCTCGATCTCAAGAGCCCTCGGGGTCGCGCCCAAGCCGCCCAGGCCCTGGCCGTGACCATGGCCAAGGTGAAGAGCCCGGTGGAACGCGACTTCCAGCTGCGCCAGGTCGTCGAGCGCCTCGGTGGCGGGCCGGAGACCGAGCAGGCCCTGCGCAGCGAGCTGGCGGCGCGCCTCTCCGGTGCGCGCCCGGCCCCCCCCCGCGGGCCCGCGACCGCCGTGCCCGAGGATCCGGTCGCCCGCTTCAAGGCCCAGCAGCAGCGCCTCGACGTGCTGCTGCTGCTGGCCGCGCTGGCCGAGGCGAGCCCGGTGGGGGAGCGGGCCTCCCGGGCGGTGGGCCCTGAGGATTTCGCCGGTCAGGCACGGGGCCGGATCTATAACGCCGTGCTTGCCTTGCGCGCGGCCCATGCACCCCATGACGCGCGCACCCTGCTGGGCCAGTTCGGCGACGATCTCGAGGTCTCGGCCGAGCTGGCAGACCTACCCCACGGTGAGGACCTGACCGAGCGCGCCGAACGCCTGATCGACCACCTGGAACGCCGACGGCGCGAGGAGCGACGCCGGCAAGCCGGACACCTGGCGCGCGGCGCCGAGGACCAGGTCAGCCCGCTGCACGAGATCCTCGACGCCCGCCCCACCAAGTCCCCCTCGCCCTTCGTCGCCCAGCCTGCCATGGCCTCGCCCCCGACCGTTTCGTCCCCGATGGTTCCGCCCCAGCTGTTGTCGCCTCGCCCGGCCCCTCAAGCCCCGCCGTTCCCGGAGTCGCCCGAATGACCAAGCGTGTCGACCCCTACGTTCCCCCCAGCCCCCTCGACGAGACCGAGAGCGAGATCCTGACGCTCGTGGCCACCGGCAAGAGCC
>JANOFW010000017.1:0-7546 GCA_031413835.1 Planctomycetia bacterium | reverse complement strand
CTGGCCACCGGGCTGCGCGACGGCAGCCCGCTCCTGAGCTTCGATCTCGCCAGCGGCAAGCTGCGCTGGGCGGTGGATGCCGAGCCGCTCGCGCGCACGCAGCAGCACGAGCTCCTCGCCGCGGGGAATCGCTGGATCGTGCTGACCGCGGGCCTGGACGCGGCCGGCGCGCGACGGGTCCTGGTGCGCGTGGTGGCGGCCGCCGGAGGCGAGGTCGAACAGGAGATCGAGGCCGTGGCGGGCCCGGCCAACGGGCTGGCCACCCTGGCCTCTGGGCCCGGGGCGATCCTGGTGGTCACGGGCGGCGGCGCGGCGGTCTACGCGCAGAGCGCCGCAGGGAGCGAGACACCCCCGGCGCCAGGAAGCGAGACACCCCCGGCGCCTGAGCCAGCGCTCCCGCCAGCGCGCCCCCAGGCCCGCTAGGGATCGCCCTCACGCGGCAGCGCTGCCTGCCGTGACGACCGGCCCTCCTGGCCGGGTAGACTCGCCCGGGATGCGGCGCCTCCTGGTTCTCCTCCCCCGCCTGCTGGCTCGGGTCCCCCCCCTGCTGGCCTGGGTCCCCCCCCTGCTGGTCCTGGGGGCCGTGGCGCGCCTCGTTCCAGCACAGGCCGACGACCTCGCCCCGCCCCACCTGGTGACGCCCGAGGCCCGCGCGGCCATCGAGCGCGGGCTCAAGTTCCTCGCCCGCACGCAGCTGCCCAGCGGCGCGTGGGAGAGCAACGCCGGCAAGAAGATCAACGAGAGCTACCGGCCCTTCGACGACGGCCGGGGCGTGCCGCACGTGGGCGTGACCTCGCTGGCCATCCTGGCCTATCTGGCCGGCGGGCACCTGCCGGGCCGCGGGCCCTACGGCGAGGTGGTCAACCGGGCCGTGGAGTTCGTGCTCACCCAGGCCACGCCCAGCAGCGGCATGATCGAGGGCTCGGGCACGCGCATGTACAGCCACGCCTTCGCCACGCTGGCGCTGGCGGAGGTCTACGGCATGGCGCCGCAGGCGCGCATCCGCGCCGTGCTGGAGAGCGCGGTGGACTTCACCGTGCGCTGCCAGAACGAGACCGGCGGCTGGCGCTACGTGCCCTTCACCTCCGACAGCGACATGAGCGTGACCGTCTGCCAGGTGGTGGCCCTGCGCGCCGCGCGCAACGTGGGTTTCAAGGTTCCCCAGGCCACCATCGACCGCGCACTCACCTACGTGATCCGCAGCGCCTACACCGGCGAGGAGGCCAAGGGGGGCTTTCGCTACCAGCCCCAGGAGATCCGCTGGAACCGCGACTCCTTCGCCCTGGCCGCCGCGGGCCTGACCACCCTCTTCCAGGCCGGCCTCTACGACAACGCCTCCATCGCCAGCTACGTCAAGCGCAACAAGATCGACCAGGTGCCGCCCCCGCGCATCGAGGACACCGTGCGCTACCTGCGCGCCCAGTACCTCGAGGTGCCGCGCGACCACTTCTTCTTCTGGTACGGCTGCTACTACGCCACGCAGGCCTTCTACCTGGTGGGCGCCAGCAGCCCGCGCGAGTGGACCTCGTGGTACACGACGGTGCGCGACCAGATCCTGAGCAGCCAGCGCCGCGAGACCCATGCCGCCAGCGGCGAGGCCCACTCGCACTGGGTGAGCAACGTGGACACGACCCACGCCTACGCCACCGCCAGCGCGCTGCTGATCCTGCAGTTCCCGCTCGACTACCTCCCGATCCACCAGCGCTGAAACGGGCGCCGAGCCGCCCGTTTCAGCGTTAGGGTTGCGATCGGACGCACCGGCGATCGGAGCCGGCGACGCATCGATCACCTGCCGGCGTGGCAGGGCGGAGTACGCGTGGGCCGAGCTGGAGGTCGCTGGCGGGGGGGCGCGGGGGGAAGATGGGAACGACCGAACCCCCGGGCCGGAGGCCGCTTTGACAGGGATGGACGACCCTCCCCTGCCTGCCCCCCCAGCCCCCCGGGCCTCAGGGGGCCCTGCGCCGGTGCTCGGACCCGACGAGGCCGCGCTGCTGCGTGCGGGACGGGGGGAGGTCGCCGCCCTGGAAGCCCTCTACGCCCGCCTCGCGCGCCCGCTCATGACCTTCCTCCACGCCCTGACCCACGACGCCACCCTGGCCGAGGACCTCGTCCAGGAGACCTTCGTGCGCGCCTGGCAGGCGGCGCCGCGCTGGGAGCCCCGCGCCAAGGCCTCGACTTGGTTCTTCACCATCGCGCGCCACGCGGCGGGCCATGCTCTCGCCAAGCGCCGGCCCCTGACCCTGGCCCACCCGCCGGAGCGCGCGGCCCAGGCCGTGCCCCCCAGCCCGGAGCTGGGCGAGCGCCTCGCGGCCGCCATCGAGACCCTCAGCGAGCCGCTGCGCGCCGCCTTCGTGCTGGTGCGCGTCAACGGACTCAGCCTGGCCGACACGGCCGAGATCCTCGAGGTGCCCGAGGGCACGCTCAAGAGCCGGCTGGCGGCCGCCGAGGCGCGTCTGCGTGCGACGCTGGGCGACCTGGCGGGCGAACAGGAGGCGCGATGAGCGCACCCTGCACGCATGCAGACCTCGTGCTCCACGCCCTGGGCCGCCTGAGCCCGCGGCGGCGCGAGGAAGTCTTGGCCGCCCTGGCGCGCGATCCCGCGTTGGCGCGCGAGGCACGTGCCGTGGTCGCTCATCTGGCGCTTTACGACCAGCTGCCCCTCGCGCCCGAGCCGCCCCCGTTCGCCACGCTGCTGCCGCGTTTGGGCGCGCAGCAGCGCGCGCGGCGCTCGTTCACGGCGATGCGTGTGGCGGCCGCGCTTGCGGCAGTGGTGCTCGTAGCGATCGGCGCCATGCTGTGGTACGGGCGCGATGAGGCGCAGTTCGAGCGCCGCTCCAGCTGGGTGGAGCCTGGCCCGGGTCTGGCCCTGACCCGGTGGGGTGGCGGGGGCGCCCTGCTCGCGACGGGACATGAGCCCGCCGAGCTGCGCATCCGCGGTCGGACGCGCGTCGTGCTCGATCGACACTCCACCCTGTACCTGTATCAAGAGGATGCGGTGGGCCTTGTGGGCCGCGCGTGGTTCGAAGTGGCGCCAGGCGCGTTCCGCATCCTGGTCGCGGGGCACCAAGTGGATGTCCTCGGCACGGCGTTCGAGCTGGACGCAAGCCTCGGGCTGCTCGTGCGCGTTGTCGAGGGCCGCGTGCGGGCGTCCTTCAGCTCGGGGGAGCCCATGGGTGAGGCGGGACCCGGCGAGACGATCACAAGTGCCGCTGCACCGGTCGAGACCGACCTCCCCGGGGCATTCGCGCGCCGCCCGCAGTTGACGCTCAGGGTCGCATCGGAGGCCCGCGCGGGCGAACCGCTTGAGGTGCGCCTGACCTTCGAGGCCCCGCGCCTGATTCCGGTCCAGCTGCCCGGCCCCGCCCCCGTGGCCTCGGCCGCCTGGCTGGCCTTCCGCAGACCGGACGGAAGCGACGTGACCGTGGGCTTGGACCTGGCGAACGCCGGTCCCCAGACCCTGCGGCCCGGCCACGCCGAGATGCTGGAGGCAGGCCAGCGCCGGGAGATCGTCTTCCGCGTGCCCCTGCCCCCCGGGCCCCCTGGCACCTGGCGGCTGTCGGCCTTGTATCGTCCGGAGGGAGAGGCCGCGCTGGCCTCCCCGACCGTTCCCCTCCTGGTTCGTTGAAGAAGTCCGCTGAAGAGGTGCGCTGAATGCCCCTGCCCTCCCCCACCGCCGACCTGCGTGGTGGCCTCGCGGCCCTGCGCCGACGCATCCGGGCCTTCTTCGCCGTCAGCGGCGTCGCCCGGGTCGTCGTGGCCCTGCTGCTGGCCTTGGGGCTGTTCTACGCCGCCGACCTGTTCCTCGACCTGCCGCTGGGCGTGCGGCGCTTCGTGCGGCTGGGCGTGCTCGACCGTCACCCGGATCTGTCCCCGCTCCTGTGGCTGCCGTTGACGACGCTGCTGGGTCTGTGCGCCTTCTACCTCACGCGCGGCGCGCGCGGCGGCGCCGCCTTCGTGGCGTTCCTCTTCGCCGGGCTGGCGGGGCTGCTGGCCTCGATCCTCTGGCGCGCCTGTGCGCCAATGTCGGCGCGCCTGAGCGATGCCGAGCTGGCGGCGCTGGTCGAGCAGCGCCAGAAGAACCTCGGCGACCGGCTCGAGAGCGCGCTCGACTTTGAGCGCGAGCTGGGCGCGGTGGAGGGGGGCGGCAGCGGTCGCGGCGAGAGCCCGGCCATGATGCGCAGCGTGCTCGAGCAGGCCCAGGCCGACACGCGCGCCGTGGCCTTCGGGCGCGTCGTCTCCGGCCGCGCCAGCCTGGCCTGGCTGGGCACGGCGGCGCTCACCCTGGTGGGCGCCGGCGCGGCCCTGGGCCTCTCGCCGGCCAAGGCCGGCCTGTTCGCGCGCCGCTCGCTGCTGCTCGAGGACGTGCCCTGGCCGCGGGCGAGCACCCTATGGGCGGCCTTGGTCGGCGAGGACGGTCGCGTGACGCGTTGGCCCCCCGAGACCCCCCTGCAGGTCGCGGTGGGCCGCTCGCTGGTGGTGCAGGCGTGGGCCGAGGGCGAGCCGGTGGACGAGGCCGTGCTGCTCGACCAGGCCGAAGGCCAGCAGCCGTTGCCGCGGCGCATGTTCCCCGTGGCGGGACGAGCGGGGCTCTACGCCGTCGAGCTGGTGAACGTGCGCCAGGGCTTCGCGTTCGTGCTGCAGGGCGGCGACGACCGCGACGAGGTCCCGGTCTACCGTGTCGAGGTCACGGTCCCGCCGGCGCTGCTCGAGATCGCCGCCTCGCTGGTCTTCCCGCCCTACCTGGCGCGTGCGCCGGAGCGCGTCGAGGGCGGCAACCTGAGCGTGCCGCAGGGCACGCAGATCACCCTCCTGTTCGTCCCCAGCGAACCGCTGGCCGAGCTGCGCGCGCTGGCAGGCGAGCAGGTCCTCGCGGGCGAGCGCGTGGTCGCCGACGGCGCCGGCGAGGCCTGGCGCGTCACGCTCACGGCCGAGCGCAGCCTGCGCTTCCGGCTGCTGCTGCGTGCCCCGGACGGCCGGGAGAACGACGCCGCGGCCGACTCCTACGATCTGACGGTGCTCGAGGACCGGCCGCCCAAGCTCGAGTGGCTCTGGCCGCGGGGCGTGACGGAGGTCACCCCCGGAGGCCGCGTGCCGCTGCTGGTGCGCACGAGCGACGACCACGCCGTGACGGGCTTGACCCTCGAGCTGCGCGTGGGCGCCGAGGGGCCGGTGAGCGAGGCCGTGCTCACGCCCCACACGCCGCAGGCGCCCGCGGGCTTCGTCGAGTCGCCCGGCGCAGGCGCCGGCAGCACGCGCTCGCTGGCCGCCAACGACGGCCCCGACGGCCGCTCCGAGATCCTCAGCTACGTGCCGCTCGAGCTCAGCTGGCTGGCCCCCGAAGGCGGGCTGCCCGCGCCCAGCACGGTCTCCGTGCGCGTGGCGGCCGTGGACAGCAAGGGGCAGCGGCGCGAGTCGGCCTGGCAGGTTCTCGAGGTCTACGCGCCCGCCGAGCTCGAGCGCACCCTCGCCACGCGCCGCTCGGGCGTGAAGAGCGCCGTGCAGTCGCTGGAGGCGGAGCAGCTTGCGCGCCTGGCCCAGGTGACCGAGCTGCGCCAGGGTCCCGTGGGCGAGAGCGAGCGCGACCTGCTCAAGAGCGTGGAGTTCGCCCAGGCCAAACTCGAGCAGCACGCCGACGGCGCCGTGCGCGACTACCTCGACATCTTCGCGCACTTCGTGCTCGATCGCCTGGGCGCCGAGAACCCCAACGAGCGCATCCTGGCGACCTTCGACCGTCACCATCGCGCGAGCTACGGTCGGGTCGTCGCCGAGCGCGACGCAGCGGGGCGCGGCGACGCTTCCCGACGTGCCGAGGACGGCGTGTTCCCCTACGCGCTCTTCGAGGGCGTCGTCGAGGCCTGGCGCGAGCGCCGGCTGATCGACTCGGGCCTGCTCGAGCGCATGCTGGCGGTGCTCGACGCGGGCCTCACGACGGCCGCGCGCCGCGCCCCCGAGGCCCACCGCGCCGCGACCCGCGCCTCGAGCGGCGGCGCCGCCGAGATCGAGGCGCTCGAGGCCGCCCAACGCGCGCACCTCGACGCGCTCCGGCGCCTGCTCGAGACGATGGCCAGCTGGGAGAGCCTCAACGACGTGATCGTGCGCTTGAAGCGCTTCGTCGAGGAGCAGAAGGCGCTGCTCGACCAGGTCGATGCCGCGTCCGCGGACGCCCCCAAGAGTCCGCCGGGCGAGGGCCCGGCCGTGCCCAGCCCGAGGTGACCATGACCCCCACCCGACCGCCCCTCTCCGCCACCGCTCCCCAAGGCGCGCCCCCGCCGGCGCCCCGCCGTCAGCGGATCGCCTGGATGCTGCTGCTGCCCCTGCTATCCCTCACGTTCGGGGCCCGGGGCCTCGTCGCCGACGACGCCGCCGACAAGGCCGCCGCCCGGCTGCGCCAGCAGGAGGCGATCAAGGAGAAGACCGAGACGCTCACCGCGAGCATGCGCACGCTGCGCGAAGAGCTGCGCCGCGAGGGAGCGACCTACGAAGCCGAGATCCTCGAGCGCGCCCTGTCGCACCTCGACTCCGCCAACCTCGCCGCCGGCATCGAGGCGGCGCTCGAGGCCCTCAACGCCGCGGGGGGGAAGTCCGGCATCGCTCGCGAGCAGATCTCGAAGGTGCTGCGCGACCTCGAAGCGCTGCTCGATATCCTCGAGGACCGCAAGCGGGACGTGACGCGCGAGCAGATCGAGCAACGGCTCAAGGCCGCGGAGGATGCCCGCGCGTCGGCCAAGCAGCTCGAGCAGGAGCAAGCCCGCCTGCGCGACGAGATCCAGCGGGCCGAGGAGCAGGCGCGCACGCCGGCGGCCGAGGCCGCGCGCAGGCTGGCCGACCAGGCGGAGCAGCTGCGACAGGAGCAGCAGGAGCTGCGCGAGGAGACCGCGCAGGACCCCGCCGAGCAGGCGCGCGCGGAGCGCGCGGCGCTCGACAGCCTCCTGGCGCGGCAGCGCGAGGCCCTGGAGCGCGCGCGCGCCGCCGCACGCGCGGCCGACGAGACCGCGCGCAAGCTCTCTGCCGCCGCCCAGGAGCTGGCCCGCGAGGAGCGTCAGGCCGCCGAGGGATCGGCGCGCGAGGCGGCCTGGCAGGACGTGCGTCGGGGGGTGGAGGCGCTGGCTCGCGAGGCGCGCAGCGCCGAGCAGGCGGCCCAGGCCCAGGCCGCGGCTCAGGCCGCCCTCAGGGCGGCCGGCAAGGCCCAGGAGGCCCTGGGCGCCCAGGCAGAGAGCGCGCCCGGCGCCGACCAGGACTCCCAGGCCAAGGCCCAGGAGGCGTTGGCCGCCGCCCGCGAGGCGGCCCAGCAGGCGGCACGGCAGGCGGCCGAGGCGGCCGCGAAGGCTGCCCAGGAGGCCGCCGCTGCCGGAGGCGCGCCGAACGCGAGCGCCGAGAGCCGTGCCCAGGCGAGCGCGGCCCAGCAGGGCCAGGCGGCGTTGGCCGGACGCGCCGAGCGCCACGAGGCCCAGGGTCAGGCCCGCCGCAAAGCCTCCCCGCCGGCCGCCCGCCGCGCGGCGGCCCACCCCACCCGGGCCGAGGCCAGGGTGTCCGGGGCGGGGCCGGG
>JANOFW010000016.1:0-3584 GCA_031413835.1 Planctomycetia bacterium | reverse complement strand
GAGTCGGTGGGGGGGGGCCTGACGGCGGTGCAGGCGAAGACGCTGCTCACGGCTGCCGCGGAGCGTCCCACGATGACCGCGCTCGAGCTGCGCGCCGTGCGCCTGGCGCTGGCGCTGGGCCCGCCGGTCGAGACGCGCGCGGCCGCGGTGGAGGCGCTCTCCGCGCGCAACGAGCCCGAGGCGGTCGGGCTGCTGGCCTCGCTGCTGGCCGACAGCGGGGTCGAGAGCGTGCGTGGCGCCTTCGCCGACGCGCGGCCCACCGTGCGCCAGGCCGCGGCGCGCGCGGCCACCGACCTGATCGACCAGCTCGACGCCACGCTCGATCCCGACGGCTTGAAGGCCCTCGACGAGCGCCTGCGCCCCGGGCTCGAGGTGCTGCGCCGGGACGAGCCGGTGGTCCACCTGCAGGCCCTGCTCGCGCTGGTGCGCCTGGGCGACGCCAGCGTGCTGACGGAGATGGAGGCGCTCTACCGCGACGGCGACCTGGGCCTGCGGGTGAACGTGACCGAGGCTCTCGGCGGCCTGCCCGACCAGCAGGCCCACGGCTCCCTCACGCGCATCCTGGGCGAGCCGGGCGAGGAGGGCGCCTCGCTGCGCGCGGCCGCGCTGCGCTCCATCGCCCGCACGCGCCACCCCAACGCGGTGAGGCTGCTGAGCTTCTACCTGCTCAGCGACATGAGCGCCGAGGTGCAGGACGCCGCCGCCGACGCCCTGGTGGGCCTGGGCAGCGACGAGGCGCGCTTCGCCGTGATCGAGGCCCTCACCCGGGGCGAGAAAGACGCCCGGCGCCGCGCGCGTCTGGTGGACGTGATCGGCCGCTTCGACGGCAGGGTCGTGGAGGAGGTGCTCACGCGCCAGCTCGACGACGCCGCGCCCGAGGTCGTGGCGGTGGCGGCGCTGCGCGCGGGCGAGAAGGGCCTCGCGGCGGCGGTGCCGCACCTGATCGCGTTGCTGCGCCGCGGCAGCGACGTCGAGCGCGACCAGGCGCTCAGGGTTCTCGAGGATCTCACCTACCAGCGCCTGGCGGCGCCCGGCTTCGGCGTCAAGGCCGACCAGTACGAGGCCTGGTGGGGGACCGCCAAGGTGGGCAACGAGCGCGGCTGGTTCCGCGACGCGCTCGTGGCCCACGGCTACGACGCCGGCCACATGGTGGGCTACGTGCGGGGCGAAGCCTCCCTGGCCGCCGTGCCCGTGCTGCTGCGCGCCCTGCGCGACGAGGACCCCCTGCTGCGCCAGGGCGCGGCCCGGGCCCTCGAGCGCATCGGCGGGAGGTCCTTCGGCGCGGTGAACCGCAGCGTGCCGCTCTCCGACGTGCAGCGCATCGCCGACCGCTGGTCCGCCTGGTGGGAGACCGAGGGCCGGGCCGCCGCCGCCGGCCGCTGAGCGCGTGGCGCGCCAATCCTCCCGACGCGGGCTGCTGCTGGCCGTCCTGGCCCTGCTGGGGCTGCTGGGGGCGCTGGGGGCGGGGCTGGCCCTGGGCCGGCGCGACGCCGCCACGCCCCCCGACCTCTCGGCGCTCGAGCCGCTGCTGAGCGAGGCCGCGCGCGAGATGGGCGTGGAGGCCGACCTGCTGCGCGCGCTGGTGGCGGCCGAGAGCGGCGGCGACGCACGGGCGGTGAGCCGGGCGGGCGCGCTCGGGCTGACGCAGCTGATGCCGCCCACGGCCCGCGAGGAGGCGCAGCGGCGCGGCCTCGCCGCCTTCGAGGACGGCCAGCTGCTCAGCGACCCGCGGCTCAACCTGCGCCTGGGCGCCGGCTACCTCGCGCGCCTGCTCGAGCGCTTCGGCGGCGAGCCCGCCTTCGCGCTGGCGGCCTACAACGCGGGCCCGTCCAACCTGTTGCGCTGGCGCGAGAAGGCGCTGGACGCCTCGCCGCTGGAGGTGGTCCTGCGCGAGGGGTTCCCCGCCACCCGCGCGTACGTGGTCAAGGTGCTGGAGCTGCGCGACGCCTATCGACGCGTGCGGTAGGGGCGCCCCCCCGGCCCCCCGCACAGGGTCATTCGATGCTCATCACCAGCTCGGCGTTGGTCGCGTGCTGCTTCATCAGGTCCTTGAGCAGGACCATGGCGTCGGCCGGGGCGTGGTCGGAGATCGCGCGCCGCAGGCGCGTGATGCGCCGCAGCTCCTCGGGGTGCAGCAGCAGATCCTCGTTGCGCGTGCCCGAGGCGGGGATGTTGATGGCCGGCCAGATGCGCTGGTTGGCCAGGTCGCGGTCGAGCGCCAGCTCCATGTTGCCGCTGCCCTTGAACTCCTCGAAGACCAGCGTGTCGAGGCGGCTGCCGGTGTCCACCAGCGCCGTGGCGAGGATCGTCAGGCTGCCGCCGTCCTCGACGTTGCGCGCCGAGGCGAAGAACAGCTTGGGCTTGGTGAGCGCGCCGGCGTCCATGCCGCCCGAGAGGATGCGGCCCGAGGTGGGGGCGAGGTTGTTGTAGGCGCGGCCCAGGCGCGTGATCGAGTCGAGCAGCAGCACCACGTGGCGGCCCAGCTCGACCATGCGCTTGACCTTCTCGATGGTCAGCTCGGCCACGCGCACGTGGTTGGCCACCGGCTTGTCGAAGGTCGAGGCGATCACCTCGCCGCGCACGCTGCGGCGCATGTTCGTGACCTCCTCGGGCCGCTCGTCCACGAGCAGCACGACGATGTCGGCGGTGGGGCTGTTGTGCGCGATCGCGTCGGCGATCTTCTGCAGGATCACCGTCTTGCCCGAGCGCGGAGGCGCCACGATCAGCCCGCGTTGGCCGCGGCCCAGGGGGCAGAACAGGTCCATCAGGCGCAGCTCGATGTCCTCGGGGTTGACCTCGAGGACGTAGCGCGTGTCGGGATAGACCACGGTGAGCTTCTCGAAGGGCACCACCGAGGCCAGCCGCGCCGGATCCTCGTGGTTGACCTCCTCGACCTCCTGCAGCGCCAGGGTCGGCTCCTGCGGCCGCGCGCGCTGCGCCTGGCCGCTCACCCAGTGGCCGGCCTTGAGCCCTACCCGGCGAACCAGCCCGGCGGCCACGTAGACGTCGAGCGGATGCTGCGCGTAGTTCTGCTGCGGGCGGCGCAGGAAGCCGTAGCCGTCGGGATGCAGCTCGAGCAAGCCCTCCACGTACACGCTCGGGGGTGCCTCGGGCTGCGCGCGCCCCTGCAGCAGGCGCGAGAAGATCTCGGTGCGCCGCTCGCCCGGACGCGGGCGCCAGCCCTGGGACTGGGCCAGGCTGGCCAGCTGCCCGTCGTGCAGGGCATCCAGGCTGCTGATGTGCCGTTCGCCGCGACGCACGGCCTCGAGCACGCGCACGGCCTCCTCGTGGCCGGCGGGGGGCCTGGCGCTGCCGGGCGCGGTGCCCCAGCCGCCGCCGTGGCCGCCCTCCGCGCCGAGGTCGCCCTCCCGGTCGTCGTGCGTGCTGCTTCCCGCGCCGTCCTCGAGCAGACCCGCGCCGCCGCCGGCCTCGGGCTCGTAGGGCTCGGGATCGTCCTCGTCGTCGGGCAGCGGGGGGATGACGCGCGCGGCCGCGGGGGGCGCCGCGACCGGCGTGGTCGGGCGGGCGGCCGGCGCCGCGTGGCCGCGGCTGGGGGCCGGGTGGGCCGGCGGCGCGGGCGGGGT
>JANOFW010000015.1:0-4991 GCA_031413835.1 Planctomycetia bacterium | reverse complement strand
CCTGCCGATCACGAGGCCGTTCCTGGCGGCGACGGGCGGTTCCTCCTCCTCGCCGTGTGCCTGCTGGCGCTGTTGGGCGCGGGTCTCTGGCTCCGACGTCGTCGTGCGCAGGTCGTGCGCCCTGCCGAGCCCCAGCAGCATCTCGAAGCGCTGCTCGCACGCCTGCAACGCGCGGCGGGCACACCGGCAGGCGCCCCGGCGCTGATCGACGTGCTCGCCTGGCAGCTCTCCGCTACGCCCGCGGCCGTGGTCGCCCCCGACCTCGCCGTGCGGCTCGTGCGCTCTGGTCTTCCGGCGACGTTGGCGCAGCGCGCGGCGGCGGCCGTCGAGGCCGGCGTGGCGGCGCGCTATGCGGGGTCCCACGCCGTCTCCGACGCGCTCCCGCGCGAGCTGATCGCCGACCTGGAGCAGGCCCTGCGCGCGCCGCGGTCCACGTGACGCCCCCCGCGCCCCCCGCGCCCCCCGACCTGGAGCCCAGCGTTCCCCGGCTCTCGCTGCCGGCGCTCTTCGCGCGCTTCCTGCGCTTCGGAGCGCTCGCCTGGGGCGGGCCCGTCGCGCAGATCGCCATGCTCAAGAAGGAGCTGGTCGAGGAGGAGCGTTGGGTGAGCATCCCGCGCTTCCAACGCGCGCTGGCGGTCTACCAGGCGCTGCCCGGCCCGGAGGCGCACGAGCTGTGCGTCTGGTTCGGCATGCTCTCGCGCGGGCGCGTGGGGGCCGTGCTCGCGGGCCTGGGCTTCATGCTCCCGGGCCTCGTGTTGATGCTCGTGCTGGCCTGGGTCTACGTGCACGTCGGGATCCGGCAGCCGGGGATCGCGGCCGTGCTGGCGGGGCTCCAGGTCGCGGTGCTGGCGTTGATCGTGCGCGGCGTCCATCGCCTGGGCCGCCACGCCCTCTCGCGGCCGGCGTGGTGGATCGTGGCGGTGCTGGCGCTCGTAGGCAGCCTCTACGACGTGCCCTTCTGGATCCTGCTCTGGGGCGCGGCGCTCGCCGGCCCCCTCCTAGCAGCCCGTCGGCACGCCGCCTCCGCGCTGCTTCTGATCGGTCTCCTGGCGCTGGCGGGTGCGCTCGCGGGGCTCGCCTGGCTGCTCGGCATCCCCGAGGCCCTGTTCTCCGATCCACCGCCCCTGCTTCCGGCTCCAGCCCCCACGCCGCTGGCGCTCTTCGTCATGGGCCTGAAGGCCGGCCTGCTCACCTTTGGCGGCGCCTACACGGCCATCCCCCTCGTGCGCCACGACGCGGTCACGCGCGGCGGCTGGCTGAGCGACGCGCAGTTCCTCGACGGGCTGGCGCTCTCGGGCGTGCTGCCCGCCCCGTTGATCATCTTCACCGCCTTCGTCGGCTTCGTCGGCGCCGACCTCGCCGGCGGCCTGGCCATGACGGCGGGGGTCTTCCTGCCCGCCTTCGCCTTCACGCTGCTGGGCCACGAGTTCTTCGAACGCCTCACGAACGATGCACACCTGCGCAACGCGCTCGACGCGGTCACGGCGGCCGTCGTGGGTCTGATCGCGGCCACGGCGGTGGGTCTGCTGCGCGGCGGCATCACCTCGTTTCCCGCGGTGCTCATCTTCACCCTCGCGCTGGCCCTGCTCTACCTCTGGCGCTCGCGCGCTGCCATCCCCGCCGCGATCCTGCTGGGCGGCCTCTTGGGCTGGCTGCTGCTGCAGCCTGCCGGCGCCTGACGTAGGCGCGCACCCTCGTAGTCCGCCCGGCGTACGCGCGCCTCTCATTGTCCCCGAGTAGGGGCGAGTTCGTTCGCCGTGCGCGTCGCCGGACCCACGAAGGGTAGCGCCAGCAGCCCGCGCCACGACTGCCAGCGAGGCCCCTCGAGCCCCGGGACGCCAAAGCCTGGCGCGCCCGGTTGCGGCACGCCGCGGAGCGTGCGGAAGAGCCTGTCCCACACGCTCAACACGCTGCCGAAGTTCGAGTCGCAGTTCTCGCGCACGGGGGAGTGGTGCGTGCGGTGCAAGGCCGGGGTGACCACCAGCAGGCGCAGCCGACGATCGACCGCGGCCGAGACGCGCAGGTTGCTGTGATGGAAGAGGATCGAGGGCAGCAGGATCACCTCGTAGAGCAGCACGTGCTCAGCGCTCAGCCCGAGGGCCCAGGCGAGCGGCAGGCGCGCGAGGGCTGCCAGCGTCGTCTCGATCGGATGGAAGCGCAGCGCCGTGCTCGCGTCCATGGCGGTGTCGGTGTGGTGCACGCGGTGCACGCGCCAGAGCAGGGGCAGCGCGTGATGGAGCCAGTGCCAGGCGAAGGTCCACAGGTCGAGCAGCAGCAAGCCCACGAGCCACCAGGCCAGGCTCCCGGTTCCCAGCACGGACAGCGCACGGGTGTCGAGGCGCTCGAACGTGGGCAGCACCCAGGCCGCCAACGCCACGCCGATCAGCCCGTTGAGCGCCCCCAGCGACAGATTGCGCAGGTCGTGGCGCCAGGAGCCCGCGCCCCAGCGGCTCGCCGGCCAGAGCCGCTCGGCCCCCAGGAGCAGGAACAGCGCGCCGAACACAGCGATGGGCTTGGCCAGGGTGGAAAGATCGAGATCCACGCACAGAGTCTCCCCCCGGGGATCCATGCGTGGCGTGCAATCCAGGTATGGGTATCATGCGTGGATGGCAAGTTGGGACCCCAACCCCGAGCTGCTGCGCACCTTCCTGGAGGTGCGCCGGCTGGGCAGCCTGACGCGGGCCGCCGAGACGCTCTACATCTCGCAGTCGGCCGTCACGCGGCGTCTGGACCGGCTGGAACGCTCCCTGGGCCTGGCCCTCTTCGAGCGCCTGGGCCGACGTCTCAAGCTGACCGAGGCCGGCGAGACCCTGGCCGCCGAGGCCCAGGGGCTCGTGGGCAGCCTCGACCGCCTGGCCGAGGCGATCCAGGTGCGCACGTCGGGCGCGCACGGGCGCCTGCGCATCGGCGCGAGCACCACCCCCGGCCTTTACCTCCTGCCCCCCCTCGTGCTGCGCTACCAGCAGGAGCACCCAGCCGTCGACCTGCGCTTCAGCGTGGAGAACTCGCTGCACATCGAGCAGAAGCTGCTGGTGAACGACCTCGACCTGGGCTTCGTGGGCGCGCACCTCTCGCACGCCGCCATGCGCCTCAAGCCCGTCTTTGAGGACGAGATCGTGGTCTACGCCTCCGCGACGCACCCGCTCGCCCGCCGCACCAGCGTGAGCGCGCGCGACCTCGCGCAGGTCACCTGCATCGCCCGCGAGGCCGGCTCCGCCACCCGCAAGCTCGTAGACCGCTGGCTGGCCCGCAAGCGCGTCACGCTCCACAAGGTGCTCGAGATCGGCTGCCCCGAGGCCGCCAAGCCGCTGGTACGCGCCGGCCTGGGCTTCTCCTACATGTCCTCACGCGGCCTCGAGGGCCACGGCGGCGCCGGGCTCGTGCGACTCAAGGTCGCGGGCTTCTCACTCTCACGTCCCATCTACCTGGCGATGCACGCGCAGAAGCTCCCGCCCCCCACCATGGCCGCGTTCCTGACCCTGGTCCAAGGCCGTTGAGCATCCTCCGCGCGACCCCGCGACGGGCCGCCGCGGCGCAGGCCGCTCAGCGCGTGACCACCGGGGCGATGGGCGTGGTGGCCTTCTTCAAGAAGAGGATCGCGAAGGCGGCGTCCACGGGACGGGCGTAGGGGCCGGTCCACAGGCCGTCGGCGCCCTGCTCGTCGAGGAGCCGCTGCGCGCCGGGCCCGTACCAGGGTTTGCCGGCCAGGGAAGCACGCCGCCCGAGCACGGCGGCGCGCTCGATGCCGTAGAGCGCGTAGAGGCTGTCCTTGTCGAGATTCATGAGCGTGCCCAGGGCGGTGAAACCCCGGTCGAGGGCCGCCTCGACCGTGGTGCGCTCGGCCGGGGCGGGCTCACGGTTCTCGAGGCAGATGAGCAGCGACGACACGCCCGCCGCCGTCATGCTCGAGGCCGAGGTGTCGCGCTTGGACTGCGGCACGTAGCTCCAGCCGCCGTCCTCGTTCTGCGTGGCCAGCCAATGCTCGAGCGCGTCCTTCCAGACGCGGTCCGAGATTGAAACTCCGGCGCGCGCCGCGTGCCGCAGGCCGAGGACCGCGTACTGGCTGTTGCTGTGATCGCCGGTGCCGCTGGGGTAGCCCCAGAAGCCGGCCTCGTTCTGTGAGGCGATCAAGTGCCGCGCGGCCTCGGTGATCTTGAGCTTGTGTCGCTTGCCCCCGATGGTCTCGAGCGCCATGGCCACGAGCCCCGCGTCGTAGGTCGTCTCCGGCACCGGCTGCTCGAGCAGCCAGCGCAGCCCCGCCATGAAAGGCTTGTCCTTGGAATCCGACCCGGAGGCATGCAGCGCCAGAAGCACCAGCGCCGTGGTGCCGACGGGGTGCCCGCCGTACTCCCAGGGACCCTTGCCCTTGGCCGGCTCCTTGGCCATGGCCACCTTCAAGGCCGCCGCGCCCTTCTCGAGAGCCAAGTGGATCAGGGCCTGGTCAAGGGAGCCCGCCTCGGGCGGCTTGACCTGCTTGGCGTCGAAAGTGGGCTGGGCCTCGCGCCACCACGCCTCCCAGAGATCCTGGCGTTCCCCGAACTGCTGCCCCGTGGCACGCTCCAAGGTGATCCGCGCCTCGACGCGCAGCGTCACGTTCTTGGCGTCGAGAAGCTCAATCAAGGGCGTGACGGCCTCCACCACCGGCTGCGAGCGCAAGGCACGCGCCGCCGCCAGCGCGCGAACCTCGACGTCGCTGCGCAGCCAGGAGAGCGCGAGGGCGCGACCGCGCTCCGACGCCAATCCCACCTTGCCGGCTGCTTCGAGCAGCAGGGCAGCGCGCCGATCGTCCTTGGCGGCGTCGGCCACGTGGACGAGCGCCTCCTCGCACTCGGCGACCTTGGCGCGCCCGGCGAGCACGGCCGCGCGCGTCAACAGCGGCTCCCGCCCCGCCTCGATCGCCTGGACGAGCACGGCGCGCACCTCGGGCTTGGCGGCGGCGAAGAAGGGGGCCACCGTGTCGCGGTCGTAGACACGCTCGTCGTCGTAGACCT
>JANOFW010000014.1:0-1615 GCA_031413835.1 Planctomycetia bacterium | reverse complement strand
CGCAAGGCCACGACGCTGGTCGAGGACTGCCAGGGCTACGCACTCTCCGCGGACGGCACGAAGATCCTCACGCGCTCGGACGGCAAGTTCGCGCGCTACGACGCGACTGCGAAGGGCAAGGACTCGAAGAAGGACATCTCGACCGCGGGCCTCTACGTCGACCGCGTGCCCAAGGACGAGTGGCGCACGGCCTTCCACGAGGTC
This sequence comes from Planctomycetia bacterium, assembly GCA_031413835.1. Taxonomy (GTDB): domain Bacteria; phylum Planctomycetota; class PLA2; order PLA2; family JAEUHO01; genus CAXQZU01. Next base: position 1,411 of record JANOFW010000014.1, on the reverse strand, counting down.
TGGCGGCGCTTCCGCGACTACTTCTACGTGCCGAACATGCACGGCTACGACTGGGAGGCGCTGCGCCGCCAGTACGAGCCGCTGCTCGAGCACGTCGCGCACCGCGCCGACCTGAACTACGTGCTGGGGGAGATGGTGGCCGAGCTGAACGTCGGGCACGCCTACGTGACGGGCGGTGACTGGGACCTGCCCGAGCGCCACAGCGTCGCGTTGTTCGGCGGGCGGCTCGAACTCGACCCGCAGTCCGGCAAGTACCGGCTGGCGCGCATCCTGCGCGGCCAGAACGAGGAGGAACGCTACCGCTCGCCGCTGACCGAGGTCGGCGTGAAGATCGAAGTGGGCGACTTTGTGCTGGCGATCGACGGCGCGGAGCTGCGCTCGGACGAGGACCCCTACAAGCAGCTGCGCGACAAGGCCGACCGCCCGGTCGAGCTGACCGTGAACGCGCGCCCCACGCTGGAAGGCTCGCGCAAGGTCGTGTTCCGGCCGCGCTCGTCCGAGACGGACCTCTTCTACCTGGACTGGGTGCTGACGACGCGCGAGCGGGTGGACAAGCTCTCCGGCGGCCGCCTGGCCTACATCCACGTGCCGGACATGGGCGAGGACGGCATCCGCGAGTTCATCAAGTGGTACTACGGCCAGACCCGCAAGGAAGGCCTGATCGTCGACGACCGCAACAACGGCGGCGGCAACGTCAGCCAGATGCTGATCGAGCGCTTGCGGCGCGTCGTGCTCGCGACCGAGTTCTCGCGCAACAGCGACTACACCGGTACGTACCCGCAGGTCGTGTTCCACGGACCGATGGCCTGCCTGATGAACGAGAACTCGGCCTCGGACGGCGACATCTTCCCGTGGATGTTCCAGGCCTCGAAGCTCGGCCCGGTGATCGGCCGCCGCTCGTGGGGCGGCGTGGTCGGCATCACGAACCACGGTCCCCTGATCGACGGCGGCACGGTCAACGTGCCCGAGTTCGGCCACGCCGACGCGACCGGCCAGTGGGCCGTCGAGGGCTGGGGCGTCGAGCCCGACATCGAGGTCGAGAACGACCCCGCCTCGGTGATCGCCGGCAAGGACCCCCAGCTCGAGCGCGCCGTGCAGGAAGTTCTCGAAGCGATCCGCAAGAACCCGCGCAAGCTCCCCAGCCGCCCCGCCGACCCGGTCAAGACAAAGTAGACAAGGGTGTCAGACACTTTGCACCGAGTTCCGCGAACCGCGCACCGTACGCAGGGTCCTCCGCCAAACTCCGACGGTGGCGGGCGTAGAGCTTGGCCGCCCCGCTCGTGCTGATCCCAAATCTCCGGCCGAGGTCCCGGAGGGGTGTCCCGCACAAGTCGCGCAGCAGACCGGCCTCGATGCGCAACGAAGTCTCGTCGGGCTTTCCCGGCACATTTGTCGAAAGATGCGGCCCGAG
>JANOFW010000013.1:0-5791 GCA_031413835.1 Planctomycetia bacterium | reverse complement strand
GGGGGCTCGCGTGACGAGCGACAACGCAGCGCCGCGCTGGCTGGGGTGCGGAGGGCCGCCGCGGAGGACGCCGTGTAGTCTTTCTACATCAGGACGACGCGGTGGCCCGAGCGCCCCCGGTCCAGCGCGGCGCGTCAACTGGTGGAGCTGAGGGGAGTCGAACCCCTGACCTCTTGAATGCCATTCAAGCGCTCTACCAACTGAGCTACAGCCCCAGTTGACGCGAGGGGGAGATTGTGCCCCCTGGGCCTGCAAGGTCAACCTCCACCAACCCCGAAGGGGTGCTTCTTGCGCACGCCGTGACGGGGATCTACGCTCCGCACGCTCTTTCCCACGTTGAATCGCCCACGGGTCAGGCCCGCAGGCGCCAGGTTGCGTCGGCTCGCACGAGCGGCGCGACCCGCGGCGTCGGCGGGCCAGCCGCCGGACGTTGCTCCGGCGGTCGGAAGAGGGGTGTGAAACCCCCGCGGACCCGCCGCTGTGACCGGGGACGACCCCTCGCTCGATCAGGTGCTGATCGACCAGCCACTGCACGCTCGAAGAGCGCGCGGGAAGGCGCGAGGGAGAGGACGATCCGGAAGCCAGAAGACAGGCCCGTGGGTCGCCGTGCGCCGATGTCCGGCGTGCGGTCGGCCGTTTCCGTCACCCCGGTGTTGGGTGACAGGGAGCCTGCTCATGCGTCCCTTCTCCGTCGTCTCGAATGCGTCTCTCTCCGTCGGCTCGTCGCTCGCACGTCGTTCAGGCGTGCGGCGCCCGCGCGCCGCTGCGGTCCTCGCGCTGCTGCTCGCCGCCTGCGGCGGCGTCGGCGAGGTGGCCCGCCCCGCCCCGTTCGTCGTCTCCATGCCCGGCGGGGGCTCCACGCCGCCCCCCGGCGGCGGCACGCCCCCGCCCGCCCCCCCGGCCCCCCCGCTCTGGTCACAGGACGCGGTCTCGCTCAAGCGCACGGCCCTCTACGGCTCCTTCCCCAGCGACCTGGTGCGCCGCGGTCGCACGCTCTTCGCCGTGGATGCCGACCAGATCGAGGCCGACGGCGCCCAGGTGCGCGCCTTCGACATCGGCGGCGTGCAGCCGGTCCCCTCCATCGACTTCGCCGACACGACAATCCGGGCGGAGGACCTGGTGGACTCGCTCGGCCGGCCCGTGGACCTCGCTCTGCCTATAGGCTTCGGCTTCTACGTCAACGACATCGCCGTGGCCGACGACTCCCTGGCCTTCGCGCTGGTGAACGCCGGTGGAAGCGACAGCCTGCCCACGCTCTCCAACCTGGTGGTCTTCGACCCCACCACCGGCAGCGTGCTCCAGACGCTCAACCTCGCCCAGACGTTTACCAGCACCGCTCTGCTCCTGGACAGCACCGGCACGCCGGCGCCCGGCAACGTCTTCGTGCAGTCGGGCGCCGAGGCCCTGGCCTACGTGGCTACCGCGCAAGGCAACCGCCTCTTCGTGGCCATGACCAACCTCATCGTGGGCGCACCCTCCTACGGAGCGGTCAAGCAGCGCGGCACGATCCAGGTCTTCGACGTGCTCCCCTCGAGCGTCGATCCCGTGCGCCCACGCCAGGCAACGGGGCTGTTCACCGAGACCCTGCTCACCCAGGGCTTCAACCCCGTGGCGCTCCATGTGCACTCGCTGGAAGCCTCCTTCCCCCTCCCGGCCCTCGATCGCCTGCTGGTCACGCTGGGCGGTACGACGGCCTACGACGCGTCCTTCAGGCTGGTGCCGGTCAGCGACGCCTCCGTCGAGGTCTACGACGCCTCCTCCTCGATCTACGAGGGCCGCTTCGTCCTCGGGCTGGCCGGTCTGGCCGGCGCGCGACCCGCGATCGGCCGCGACGCCGCGGGACACCTGGTGGGCTTCTTCCCCTCCTCCGTGACGGGCGAGATCTACCTCCTGCGCCTGGACGGTCTCGACAGCGCGCTGATCGACGTGGACCTGCTCGCCGTGCTGCGTGGACCGGGCCGCGGGCTCGCCGTCGCGCTGGCCGACGCCGGGGGGCCGGGGGGGAACGTCACCGGCTGCGGCCTCTCGCCCGACGGCCGCTCGCTGGTGGTCAGCACCTTCGGCGACCTCTTCGCCTACCCCAGCCCCAAGCCCGGCCTGCTGCGTGTGCTCGCGCTGCCCCCCGACGTGGTCACGGGCAGCGGCTTCGGCCCCACCTTCGTCCCCGGCACGGCCGTCTACGGCAGCACGACGGGCCGCACGCTCGGCGGCCTGGTGCTGCGCCCGGACGCCTCGGGACGGCCCGACGTGTTCGTGCTCGTGGGTGGGTCGATCGACCTCTCCACCTACCTGGGCAGCGGCCCCGCCGCCATCGGCACGCTCACCACCTACGGCTTGATCCGCTGAGACGCAGGGCCCCGGGATCAGGCCGTCGGGGGCGGCTCGGCCGCGTCGGGCAGCGTCGGCACGAAGGCCTCGGCCGAGGCGCCGGCCACGATGCGCCCGTCGGCGATGTGCACCACGCGGTGCGCCTCCGCGGCCAGGCGCGCGTCGTGGGTGACGATGACCATCGTCTGGCCGTGGGTGCGGTTGAGGCCCCAGAGCAGGGCGCGCACGTCCTCGGCCGTGCGACCGTCGAGGTTGCCGGTGGGCTCGTCGCAGAGCAGGAACTTCGGCTGGTTCTCCAGCGCCCGGGCGATGGCCACGCGCTGGCGCTCGCCGCCCGAGAGCTGCGACGGGCGGTGGCCCATGCGCGGTCCCAGCCCCACCATGGCCAGCAGGGCGCGCGCCCTCTCGGTGGCCGCATGACGATGGGCCCTCCAGCCGCCGCCGTCGTAGCGGATCATGGCGGGGACGAGCACGTTCTCGAGCGCCGTGAGCTCGGGCATCAGGTGATAGAACTGGAACACGAAGCCCATCACCACGTTGCGCTGGCGCGCGCGTTCGCTGGCCGGCAGCCCGTTGCGATCCTGGCCCTCGTAGCGGATCTCGCCCGCGTCGGCCTTGTCGAGCCAGCCCAGCACGTGCAGCAGCGTGCTCTTGCCGCAGCCGCTCTTGCCCAGCACGGCCAGGATCTCGCCCTGACGCACGTCGAGATCCACGCCGCGCAGCACCTCGAGGCGCGCGCCCCCCAGCTTGTAGGCCTTGGTCAGGCCGCGGGCCGAGAGCAGCACGGGCCGCTCGGCCACGGGGGCCTCGAGCGCCGGGGCCGCGGCGGGCTCGACGCTCGCGGAGGGAGCGGGATCGGGCGGAGGGAGCTCGTTCATGCCCACCTCACTCGTGCCTCAGGGCCACGATGGGGTCGAGCCGTGAGGCGCGCAGCGCGGGCAGCAGGCCGGCCAGGAAGGCCACCAGCACGCTGCCGCCCATGATGACCGCCACCGTCGGCCAGCTCCACACGGTGGGGATCTCGGTGAAGAGGTAGATGTCCTTGGGGAAGAGGTAGATGTCGTAGCCCTCGAAGAACTCCTTGATGTTGTCGAGGTTCGTCGTCAGCAGCGCGCCCAGGCCCAGCCCGAGCACGGCGCCGATCACGCCGATCAAGAAGCCGTTCCTCAGGAAGATCGAGAGGATGCCGCCGCGCGAGGCGCCCAGCGCCGCCAGCACGCCGATGTCGCGCGTCTTCTCCACCACGATCAGCGTCAGGGTCGCCAGGATGATGAAGCCCCCCAGCAGCACGATGAACGAGAGCACGATCACCAGCAGCACCTTCTCGGTCTTGACCGCGCGCAGGAAGTCGGCGCGCTGGTCCTCCCAGGTCTCGACGCGCAGGTTCGGGTGGCGCGCCGCCATGGAGAGCTTGACGGCCTCGGCCTCTTCGTAGTCGTCGAGCCACAAGCGCAGCTCGTGCCAGGGGCTCTGGAGCTTGGCGGCTTCGACGAGGTCCAGGCGCCGGAAGATCAGCCGCCCGCGGTCCTCGGCCTGGTCGCCGCCGTCGTAGACCGCGGAGATCACGAAGTTCCGGCCGTGGTGGGCCACGGAAGGGCGGCCGGAGCCGTCCTGCGTCTGCTGGAGCACCTCCACGAAGAGGTCCGCCGGAGCCTCGAGCGCGTCGAGATCGGGATCGACCAGACGCGCGAGAGCCTCGGGCGTGCGTGCCCCGCGGAAGGTCTCGGCGAAGGCTCGGCTCACGAGCACGGGCGTGCGCTCACGCGAGGTGGCGCGCGCGCTGCCGAAGGGGTCGGCCGGGTCGCCCGCCACGATGCGCAGACCGCCGTCGAGGGCGCGTGCGTCCTGGCGCCGGACCAGCTCGGCCTCGATGCGCTTCTCGAGCTCCCAGTCCAGGCCCACGCCGCTCATGACCAGCAGCGGTTGGTCGAAGAGGCGCAACGCGCCCAGGTGGGTGTCGGTGTAGAAGTAGCCCATCGGGGCCGTGGCCATCGGCGCGATGCCCACGATGCGCGGCTCGTCGGCCTTGAGACGCGCGGCCAGGGCGGAGACCTCGGGGAGCTCGCCCTGCATCGGCACGATGGAGAGGTGCGAGAGGTTGCCGCGCACCACCGCGCGCACCCGTTCCTGGAAGCCGTCCATGACCGCCGTGACCACGATCAGCACGGCCACGCCCAGCATGACCCCGCCGATGGAGATCAGGTTCACGGGGCGGCTCTTGATGTAGCGCAGGGCCAGGAAGGAGCGGTACACGCGTCGCCCAGGGGAGGAGGCGGCCAGGGGAAGGGGCCGCACGGCGAGCGTAGCCGCCCCCGGGCCCCTGTCCTCCCCCATTCGCCCCGCCTACGGCGCGGTGACGCGCTTGAGGCTCTCCATGACCTTCACGTACTCGTCACCGGGCAGCTCGTTGCGGCAGAGCAGCGTGACGCTCACGCCCTCGAGGCCGTCCAGGCGCAGCACCGTGCGGCAACGGTCCGAGCGCCGCCGCAGCAGACGTTCTGGACCTGCGGCGACCGGCCCCGCATCCGGCGGCAGGGTGGCGCAGCCGCCCGGCTCGCCGTCGCCCGGACCCATGGCGGCAAGCTTCTCCTGCAGCGCGTCCATGTCCGAGGGCACGGCGATACCGATGGAGATCAGGCCCAGTCCGTCGCTGTAGAGCAGCGAGGCCAGCCGGACGGGCTCCGCGACCCCGGCGCGCACGTCGTCGAGCTCTTCGTAGCGCGCTCCGATGCGCTCGTAGCCCGCCGGAAGCCAGCTGGGCGCCACGAGCGGGAAGGGCGCCAGCTCGAGCAAGGCCTGCATGCGGATGGACTCGGGCTCGGCCTGCACGCAGATGTCCTGGCCGTCGGCGCCGCCGGGGCGCATGCGCTCGGGATCGAGCCGGCCGGTGCTGGCCGAGACGCGGTAGATGCCGCGAACGCGCTGTCCCTCGCGGGCCACGTCCTCGATCTGCAGCACCTGGCCGCTCTCGGCGTCGAACCAGACATGACGGGCCGTGTCGCGGGCCTCGACGCGTGGCGCCCAACGCAGGTGGACGGCCGGCGCGCCGTCGCGCGTGGGCTCCTCGCGCTCGGGCCCCACGAGCACGTAGTTGCGTGCGAACAGCTCCCAGGGGCCCTCGAGGAACTCACGCGCCACCGTGCCCCGGAGCGCCACGCAGGGGCGTGTGTCGCCGCCGCTGCGCACCTCCGCCTTGAGCAGCCAAGCGCCATCGTCGGGGTGCGGAGCGATCCAGGTGGTGCGCTTGGCCGACAGGCCCTGCACCTCCCAGGTTCCCGGGCCCGGACCGTCGATCAGAAAGGCGCGTAGGGCGCCTGCCCGATCCGCCTCACGGCCGCAAGCGCCGAAGAGCAGCGGGAGGGTCAGGCAAGCGAAAAACGCGCGCGCGGCAAGCCGCCGGTCCGCGCCGCTACCCACACCGCGAGCCAAGCCGCGAGCCAAGCCGCGAGCCAAGCCGCGAGCC
>JANOFW010000012.1:0-19636 GCA_031413835.1 Planctomycetia bacterium | reverse complement strand
GAGTCGGTCCCGGGCCGGGCCTTCGCCGGGCGCGTCACCCGCCTGCTGGGCGAGGCCAACATCCAGAACAACAAGCTGTGGGTGAAGGTGCGCTTGACCGAGAGCGACCCGCTCTTGAAGCCCGAGATGCTCTGTCGCGCGAAGTTCCTGGCGCAGGCCGTGGAGGCCGGCGAGGCCTCGGCGGGCCGGGCGCGCCTCGAAGTGCCCAGCGCCGCCCTCCTGGGCGACGCCGTGTTCGTCTTCGACCCCCGCGGCGGCGGCCGTGCGCGGCGCGTGAGCGTGCTGAGGAAGGGTGAGGCCGACGGCTTCACCGAGGTCGAGGGGGCGCTGGGGGTGAGCAACGAGGTGATCCTCGATCCGGCAGGTCTCGAAGACGGCATGTCCGTGAAGGGAGCCAAGTGACCACAATTCTCGCTCGTTCCTCCGCAGGCGCCCCGTTCATCGACGTGCGCGGCGTGACGAAGACCTTTCCCAGCAAGAGCGAGGACGTCACCCCGCTCGCCGACCTCAACCTCGCCATCGAGCAGGGCGACTTCGTGGCCCTCATGGGGCCCTCGGGCAGCGGCAAGACCACCCTGCTGCATCTGCTGGCCGGCATCGACAGTCCCACGAAGGGCAGCGTCATGGTCGGCTCGACCGAGGTCTCGGCGCTCTCCCCCCGCGCCTTGGCGCGCTGGCGCAACGCCAACGTGGGCTTCGTCTTCCAGCAGTACAACCTCGTGCCGGTCCTGACGGCCTGGGAGAACGTCGAGCTGCCGCTGCTGCTCTTGAAGCTCTCGCGCGAGGAACGCCGCCTCAAGGTGGGCGTGGCGCTCGAGGCCGTGGGCCTCTCCGACCGCGCGGCGCACCTGCCGCGCCAGCTCTCCGGCGGCCAGCAGCAGCGCACGGCCCGGGCGCGCGCGATCGTCGCCGGCCCCCCCCTGCTGCTGGCCGACGAGCCCACCGGCAACCTCGACTCCAAGGCCGCCGACGGCGTGCTGGCGCTGCTCAAGGCCCTGCACCAGCGCTTCGGCCAGACCCTGGTGATGGTCACGCACGACCCGCGCGCGGCGGCCGTGGCGGCGCGCGTGGTGAACCTCGACAAGGGCCGCATCCTGGGTGACGAGCGTGTGTTGGCCTCGGCCGAGGCGGGAGGCGGCGCATGAGCACCTTCCTGCGCCTGCTGACCTACGTGCGACGCACCATCCTGCGCGCCCGCACGCGCTCGTTCCTGACCCTCCTGGGCACGGCCCTGGCGATGGCGCTCTTCGCCTTCGTGCACACGCTGGAGGCCGGGGTGCGCCAGCTCTCGGAGTCGGCCGACCAGCCGGTGCTGGTGGTCTTCGAGATCAGCCGCTTCTGCCCGCTCACCAGCGACATCCCCGTGCGCTACGCCGCTGAGATCGAGAAGCTCCCGGGCGTCAAGCACGTGCTGCCCACGCTGCTCTTCATCAACGCCTGCCGCACCAACCTCGATCTCGTGACCTTGCACGGCGTGCCGCCCGAGGCGCTCGCCGGTTCGCACGACCTGAAGTTCCTGGAAGGCGACTACGCCACCTTCACGCGCGACAGCGACGTGGCCCTGATCGGATCCCGGCTCGCCGAGCGCCGGGGGCTCAAGCCCGGCGACCGCCTGCGCCTCTCGGAGATCAACCTCGACGTGCGCGTGGGCGGCATCGTCGAGGGCGCCGGCGCGGGCATGGACAACGTGGCCTTCGTGCACCTCGACCTGCTGCAGAAGTCTCGCAAGAAGCAGGGCACGGTGACCGAGCTGTTCGTGTTCCTCGAGCCGGGCGCCGACGGCAACGCCCTGGCGCGCACCATCGACGAGCGCTACCGTTCCGATCAGGTCCAGACCGACACCAAGACGCTGCAAGCCTTCGTCCAGGGGGCCGTGGGGGAGGTGGGCGAGGTCGTCGGCTTCGGCCGCATCCTCGGCTACCTGGCGGTGTTCGTGGTGGTGCTGATCCTGAGCAACACCGTCTACATCTCGGCCCAGACCCGCGTGACCGAGCTGGGTACGATGGAGACGCTGGGAGCCTCGCGCGGCCTGCTGGCTTCGCTGCTGACCACCGAGAGCGTGCTGCTCTCGCTGGCGGGGGCCCTGCTGGGCGTGGGCGCCGTGATGCTCTGGCTCCACTTTGCACCTGTCACCCTGGGCATCGAAGGCTTCGGCATCGACCTCACGCCCGAGCCGCGGCTGGTGGGGATCGCGCTGGTCGTGGCCGTGGGCATGGGCATGGCGGCGGCTCTGGGCCCGGTGATCGAGCTCTGGCGCCGGCCCCTGGCGCTGGCGGTGAAGCCCAGCTGATGCTGCCCCTCTCCTATGCCATCCGCAATCTGGGCCGGCGCGGCATCCGCACGCTGCTCACGCTCCTGGGCCTGGCGCTGATCACGGTCCTCGTGATCCTGACCGACGGCTTCGCCCGTGGCCTGGCCAAGACGGCCGCGACCACCGCCTCGCCCGACGTGGTCGTGCTCGTGGGGGCCGAGCAGGAGTTCGACCTGGTGCGCTCCTTCATCACCGAGGGCAACGCGCGTGCGGCGGCGGCGAGCCTGCCGGGCGTCGTCGAGGTGGACGGGCGGCGGGCCATCTCGATCGAGCTGATCGTTGCTACGCGCAAGGGCGACCAGATCGGGACCCTGCGCGGGGTGGAGCCCGAGGCCTTCCTGGTCCACGAGCGCGTGACCCTGATCGAGGGCCAGGAGCCCGCGGGCGAGCGCGAGCTCTTGGCCGGCCGCCTGGCCGAGAGTCGCATCGGGCTGCCTGCGGGCGCGCTGGCAGTGGGCAAGACCGTCGAGCTCGAGGGCCTGACGTGGAAGGTCGTGGGGCGCTTTGCGGCGCCGGGTACCGTCCTGGAGGCCGAGCTGTGGGGGCGCTTGCGCGACGTGATGACGGCCACGCGTCGCGTGGACGTCTCGTGCGTGGCCGCGCGGCTCGAGAGCCCCGCGCGCATGGAAGACGTCTCCATCTGGGCGGCACGCAACAAGCTCTCCTACGAGATCGCCGCCAAGACCGAGGTCGAGCTCTACGCCGCGCTCTCCGAGACCTTGGCCCCGATCACGCTGCTCGCCCGCCTGATGGCCCTGCTGGTGCTGGCGGGCGGCGTGCTGGCGCTGACGAACACGATGTTCGCCTCGGTGCTGGCGCGCACGCGCGAGATGGGCACGCTGCGCGCCGTGGGCTACGGCCCCCTCGCGGTGGGGGTCTCGCTGTTGCAGGAGTCGATGCTGCTCGCGGCCATCGGCGGGCTCACGGGCTACCTGGTCGCCGGCCTGTTCGGCGAGGTGCCGCTGAAGTTCCCCATGGGCGCCTTCTATCTCGACCTCTCGGCCCCCGTGCGCCTCACGGGCCTCGCGGCCACCCTCGTCGCCGGCCTGCTTGGCGGGCTGATCCCCGCCCTGCGCGCCATCCGCATGCCCCTCGTGGACGCTCTTGGAGACAAACTATGACCCCTCGCTCCCTGTCCTTCGCCCTCGCGTTCTCCTTCCCGGTGCTGCTGGCCGCCTGCGGCGGCGAGAGCGCCCCCTCCGGCGGCGGCGGCGCCGCCCCCGCCGCCCCCGCGACCCCCGGAAGCGCGCTGTTGCTGGCGCAGGACCTGCCCGACGCCCGGCCCGTGCTCCAGGCCCTGGCGGGAGCCGAGGGCCAGGAGATCGCCATCGTCGGCAAGCTCCAGAGCAAGGTGAAGGGCCGCGCGATCTTCCACCTGGTGGACGAGAGCGTGCTCGACTGCACCCGCTGCGGCATGCCGGGCGGCTGCAAGACTCCCTGGGATTACTGTTGCCGTGTAAAGGAGATGAAGGTCTCGATGCTGCTCGTGGAGCTGCGCGGCGCCGACGGTCTGCCCCTGCGCGTCGAGCCGCTGGGCTTGCGCGAGCTCGACCTGGTGGCCGTGAAGGGCACGCTCACCAAGGGCGAGGGCGGGCGGCTTATGCTGCTGGCCAAGGACGGCTGGTTCCTAAGGGACCGTCCTAAGCTTCCCTCCTCCACAAAGTTCCCAGACTGAAGTCCCTCCTCGGGTGCCTGGGACTTGCCAGAGTCCGATGGGGCGGCTAGCGTTGGGGGGCCTCGTGGGGCGTCTCGCAGGGTGCGAGTCGGACGCTGCGAGGGAAGGCCTTGGCGATCGTCTGGATCGCCTCCGGAGTGACCATGCGCATCGCCAAGCTCGTCGTGTTCGTGCTGTGCCTCGGCGTCGTCGGCTCTGCCCTCAGCGCCTGCAACAGCAGTTGCTGCCCCAACCCCTGCGACCAGCCGAACCCCTGCGACCAGCCGAACCCGTGTGACAAGCCCAACCCTTGCGACCCCTGCGCCCAGCCTGCACCGGCCCAGCCTCGCTGAGCAGGGTCTCCTGCGGCGCGAGCGCACAAACTCCTCCGTACCGAGCCCGGCTCGAAATCGAGAAGTTCTCTCCGCAAGGCGTGACCGCAGCGGCGAGAGGCGGCTGCCATCCCGTACCTTCGTGCGACCTACGGGGCGCGGTTATGGGGCCAAGCGCGCCAGCGTGGTCTCGCGTCCGAGCAGGTGCATGGTCTCGAAGAGCGGCGGGCTGACCTTCGCGCCCGTGACCGCGACGCGCAGGGGGGTGAAGAAGTCGCCCACCTTCCAGCCCTTGGCCTCGGCGGTGGTGCGCAGCGCCGCCTCGAGCCCGGGCCCCTCCCAGGCCGGGAGGGCGGCGAGGGTCTCGCGCGCCGTCGTGAGCATCTGGTGGGCGAGCTCGAGCGTGCCCTTCTTGGGGATCAGGTCCTCGGGCGGGTAGCCCTTGACCGAGTCCACGAAGAAGCAGCGGGCGAGGCCCGCGTACTCCATCAGCGTGCGCATCCGCTCCTGCACCAGCGGCACGGTGGCACGCACGCGCTCGCGTACGGCGGGCGAGGTGAAGCCGCCGTGTGCCTGGATCCACGCGAGCACGTCTGTCTCGGGCGTGCCCGCCACGACCAGCCCGCGGCCCACGCGGCGCTCGAGGTGCTCGAGGATCCGTGCGGTGAGGCGCTCGGGCGTGAGTCGTCGCGTGTGCTCGCCGTTGAGCCAGCCGAGCTTCTCCAGATCGAAGACGGGCCCGCTGGTGGAGAGACGCTTGGCGTCGTAGTCGGCCAGCATCTGCTCGAGCGAGAAGACCTCCTGGCCGTCCTTGCTGGAGTAGCCCATCAGTCCCAGGAAGTTGAGCAGCGCCTCGGGCAGGTAGCCCTGCTCCTGGTACCAGGTCAGCGAGGTGGGGTTCTTGCGCTTGCTGATCTTGCTCTTGTCGGCGTTGCGCAGGAGAGGCATGTGCCGCCAAGCGGGCGCGGGCCAGCCGAAGGCCTCGTAGAGCAGCATGTGCTTGGGCGTGGAGACGATCCACTCCTCGGCGCGGATCACCTTCGTCACGCCCATCAGGCGATCGTCCACCACGTTGGCGAGGTGGTAGGTGGGGAAGCCGTCGCTCTTCATCAGCACCTGGTCGTCGATCGTCTGGCCCTCGATCTTGACCTCGCCGCGCAATTCGTCGTGGAACACGATCGTGCGCTCCTTGGGCACCTTCAGGCGCACCACGTGCGCTAGGCCCGCGGCCAGCTTCTGCTCGACTTCCTCGGGCAGGAGCCCGCGGCAAAGGCCGTCGTAGCCCGGCGCGGCCTTGCGGGCCTTCTGCGCGGCGCGCATCTCCTCGAGGCGCGCCTCGCTGCAGAAGCAGCGGTAGGCGTGGCCCGAGGCCAGCAGCTTCTCCAAGTGCGCGCGGTAGTGCTCGGTGCGTTCGCTCTGCCGGTAGGGGCCGGCGGGGCCGCCCTTGTCGGGGCCCTCGTCCCAGCCCAGCCCCAGCCAGCCGAGCGTCTCCATGATCTTCTGCTCGCTGCTGGCGTCGTAGCGCGTGCGGTCGGTGTCCTCGATGCGCAGGATGAAGCGCCCGCCCGTGCTGTGCGCCTCGAGCCAGTTGAAGAGCGCCATGTAGGCCGTGCCCACGTGCGGATCGCCCGTGGGGCTGGGCGCGATGCGGACGACGGCGGGTGTGGGAGACGTCATGCGAGGAATCTACCCCCTGCGGACGATCTCCATGCCGACGCACAGGGGGGCGTGGGGGGCGAGGCCGACCAGGCGCGCCGCGCCGGGCCCCCGCAGTCTTGCAAGACGCGCCACCATGCGCGTGTGCCCCCCGGACGTCACCCCCATGCGTGTCGCCCCGTCCCCGCGGAGCCCCTGCCTCTACCGGCAGCCGGACGATCGAGCGGCTCCGGGAGCCGAAACCCGTGCACATAGGAGGCTGGCTCCGTACGCCACGTCGCGGTAGCGCAGGGAGAGCACGGGCCGGCTGCGGAAGCGGCCGCGAAACAGCGCACCGTCGCGTCGTGCGCGGCGATTGGCCCAGCGCACGTAGGCGTTGATCGCCCGCCCAAGCGCCTCGGACAGGTGCCCGGTCGGGCTGCGCACGAGGAGATGGAAGTGGGTGGACATCAGGCAGAACGCGTGGATCTCGAGATCGCCGCGACGCACCGCCCACGCCAGGCAGGCGAGGAACACACGCATGTGCGTCATGTCGGGGAATGCGACTCGCCGGGCGATCCCCCGGTTCATGACGTGAAACCACGCGTCGGGACGGTCGAACCTGGGCAGCCTGGCCATGGGGGACTCCGGGGAGGGACACCCTCGCCTCCGCCGCGGGCCGCCCCGAGGTCACGCGAAATGCGCTACCATCTGCCTGTGCTCGCCTGGCATCAGCCACATGCCCATCCCCCCGCCTCCCGCGGAGCCCCCTGCCCCCCCGTCAGCCAGTCGAGGGAGCGGCGTTGAGCCCTGGCGCGTCGAAACTCGTGCACATAGGAGGCTGGCTCCGTACGCTCCGTACGCTCCGCTGGGCGCTGCCGAGCTGGATGCGACGACAGGACGACAGCGCACTCTACCGCCGCAGGATTCTGACCTCACCGCCGATCGAGTGCGGCGATGCAACCGACCTCGAGATCCACCTCCTGACCTGCCACCGCGATCTGCTCGACGCGCTCTGGTGTCTGAAGACCTACTACCACTTCAGCGACACCCGTCCCGCGCTCGTCGTTCACGACGATGGCACCCTTGAAGCGAGTGACTTCGAGACCCTGCTGCAGCATTTCCCCGGATGCAGGATCATCAGGCGCGCCGATGCCGATGCCGAACTCACCGAGTTCCTTTCGGCATATCCGCACTGCCTGAAGTTCCGGCTGCGGAAGGACTTCTACTGTGCGCTGAAGCTCTTCGACGCCTTCCGTCACGCACGCGCCGACAAGCTCCTGCTTCTCGACTCGGATCTGCTGTTCTTCAGACGGCCCGTCGAGTTGCTCCAGCACATCGCGACCGACAGGCCCTGCTTCCTGCGCGACTACCAGGACGCCTACGCCATGCCTCGTGTCGGGCTCGAAACGACGTTCCGGATGGCCATCGAGCCAATGGTCAATGCCGGGCTGATGTTCCTGCCGAGGCGGCAGTACACCGACAACCTCGATTTCATCGAGCACTACTTCGGGACGCTGACGACCGACGCGCCCAAGGACGTCAATCGGCACGAGCAGACGATCCAGGCGATTCTCCTGTCGAAATGCGGTGCCGCACCCTTGGGGGATGGCTATCAAATCTCGAACCGGGCAGCCATCACCGACCATACGGTCGCTCACCACAGCGTTTCTGACGGATCGCGCGCGAACATGCAGGCCGAGGGCCTGCGACGACTCCGGGCAACCGGCTTCCTGGACGCGCTCGATCTGGACGCCGTCGAACGATGCGCAAAGACGGCCTCGCCGCCGATCATCATCGCCGCCGCCTGCGATCGGAAGTACGCGCCGCCACTGACTGTCATGCTGAAGTCCCTCCTCGCCAATGCGGCGGGCGCGCGCCGCTTCATCGTGTACGTCCTCTCGGACGGACTCGGGCCTGTCGTGCGCACGACGATCCGCAGCTCCCTCAGCGACCGGCGCGCCGAGATCCGGTTCGTCGAGATCGACCAGAAGCCTTTGCAGGACCTGAAGCTGTCGCATCACGCCAGCCCGGCCGTTTACTACAGGCTGCTCCTGCAGACCGCGGTGCCCGAGGAGATCGATCGGCTGATCTATCTGGACTCCGACCTGATCGTGAACGCCGACCTGCAGGCGCTCTGGGAAATGGAGTTTCACGGCAAGACGCTGCTCGCGGTCCAGGAGCAGAGCCGCGACGCGCAGACGGTCTCCGCCGCCGGGGCCCTGCCGAGTTACCTGGATCTGGGACTGCCGCCGGACGCCAAGTACTTCAATTCGGGCGTCATGCTCATCGATCTGAAGAAGTGGCGGGATACGGACGTGTCCGGCCGGGTCCTCGCCTACCTGCGCAACTACCGCAGTAAGGTGCTCTGGTGGGATCAGGACGCGCTGAACGCCGTTCTCGCGGGCGACTGGGGAGAACTCGACCACCGGTGGAATCTGCTGACGCAGACCTTCACCAACCCGCGCTGGGACGACGGTCCGGTCAAGGATCGCCGTGCGTACGAGACCCTGGTCCGCCACCCTTTCATTCTGCATTTCAACACCGGGAACAAGCCCTGGGACAGAGGCAACAGGCATCCCCGCCGCGAGCTGTTCTTCCACTATCTGAGCTTGACGCGGTGGGCCGGGCGCTGGCCATCGAGGTGGCGCTGATGCGCAGAGAGTGACAGTACCGAGCGCGGCCCAGAATTGAGAAGTTGTTCAGTTCCGGATCGTGCGCCCGGTGACGTGTAGCGCGCGTCCTGTGTGCTGTCCACACACAGGATCCAGGCTGCCGCCCCCTGCCGTCCGTACGTCGAGAGTCAGGCCAGCCGCCCGATCTCCAGTCCCACGCGCAAGGGGGCCGCGGGGGCGAGGTCGGTGAAGCGGCCCGCGCCGGGGCCGAGCAGCAGCACGATGGAGGAACCCAGCTCGAACCAGCCCAGCTCCTGGCCGCGCTCGGCGGGGAGTGCGAGCCCGGTGCGTAGGGGCGAGGCACGGCGGAAGGCGCGGTTCGTGACCAGGTCGGGCAGGGCGTGGATGCGGATCGAGCCCACGTTGAGGGCGCCGACGGGCACGAAGGCGAAGGGGGCGCCGGAGGTGAGCTCGCCCAGCAGCACGACGCGCTCGTTGCGCGCGAAGAGGCGCGGCACGCCGGCCACGGCGCGCGGGTTCACCGGCCAGAGGTCGCCCGGCAGGTGACGGGCCTCGGTGACGCGGCCGTCCCAGGGCCAGTGGAAGCGGTGGTAGTCGCCGGGGGCCAGGTAGACGGTGAGCGCCGAGCCGCCCACGAAGCGGGGTGCGGCCGGCGTCGCTCCTCGGCGATCGTCCCCGAGCAGCTCGGCGAGCGAGTAGGGCACGCCCTTGGCCTGGAGGATCGTGCTGTTCTCCACCGCGCTGCCGAGCACCACCGCACCGTCGCACGGTGAGACGAGAACCCGGGGGTCGGGGGCAACCGGCCGGACGCCCGGCCGCAGTGCGCGGGTGAAGAAGGAGCGGAAGCTCCGGTGCGCGTCGAAGGGCTCGGCCGCCTCGGCCGGGTCGGCTCCGAAGGCACGCGCGTAGCGGGCGATGGCCGGGCGCAGCAGGAAGCCTGGGGCGCGCCAGGCGGTGAGCCCGCCGACGACACGCGAGAGCAGCCGCTGGGGCAGGAGGCGCAGCGACAGCGGGAGACCGACGCGCTCGCCCATGAGGTCAGCCCGCGCGGGAGCAGCGGGCGTTGAGGGCGTCCCAGGTCTCGCGGCGGATCTCGATCGTGCCGTCGCCGGAGCCCAGCCGGATGCGCGGCTTGTGGTCGCCGTGGAAGTCGCTGCCGCCCGAGGGCACGAGGTCGAGCTCCTTCGCCAGCTCTCCGAACCGGCTGCGGGCCTCCGCGTCGTGGCTGGGATGCCAGACCTCCATGCCGGCGAGCCCCGCGTCGCAGAGCTCGGTCAGGAAGCGCACGTAGGCCGCGCGATCCTCGAGCTTGAGCTGACCGGGATGCGCCAGGACGGCTGCACCGCCCGCGGCGCGGATGGCGCGCACGGCCTCCACCGGCGGGGGGAAGGAGGCCTGGACGTAGGCGGGCCCGCCGTCGCGCAGGTAGAGCGAGAAGGCGGCGCGCAGGTCGGGCACGTAGCCGCGGTCCACCAGCGCGCTGCCGAAGTGGGGCCGCGCCAGGATGCGCCCGTGGACGTGGGCGTGGACGTCTTCGTGCGTCACGGGCACGCCCAGGGCCGCCAGCTTCTCGAAGATGCGCTCGTTGCGCCGCTCGCGGGCCTCGCGCACGCGCGCCAGGAAGTGCTGGAAGGCCGCGTCGGCCGGCTCGAAGCCCAGGCCCAGGATGTGCACGTTGCCTTCCGCGTTGCGCGCGCTGATCTCGCAGCCGGAGAGGACCTCCACGCCCACCGTGCGGCCCTCGGCCTGGGCCTCGAGCAGGGCCGAGGTCGTGTCGTGGTCGGTCACGGCCAACAGCGAGAGCCCAATGTCGCGCGCCAGACGCACCAGCGCCACCGGCGTGAAGGTCCCGTCGCTGTGGTTGGTGTGCGCATGCAGGTCGATGCGGCTGCGCCCGTCCATCAGGGCGCCCCGTGCCGCGCGCGGGTGCGCAGGAAGGCGTCGTCGCCGCCGTCGGCCGCGCCGAAGGACACGCCGATGCGGCGCGCGGCCCGGACGGTGGCGCCCGTGGGGTCCACGCGCTTGAGCGTGCGCACGGCCTCGGCCAGCGGGACCTCGCCGATCTCGGTGCCCTGGAGCGCGACCATCGTGCCGAACCGCTTGCGCTCGACGAGCGCCACGGCGTGTACGCCCATGCGCGTGGCGAGGATGCGGTCGAAGGCCGTGGGCGTGCCGCCGCGTTGCACGTGACCCAGGATCGTGGAGCGCGTCTCGAGCCCGGTCAGCTCGCGCAACTCCTGGGCCACCACGTCCCCCGCGCCCCCCAGCCGGTCGTGGATCGGGTCGCCGCCCTTGCCGTTGGCCCAGGTCGGCGCGCCGTCCTTGTGCCGCGCGCCCTCGGCGACCACGACGATGCTGAAATTACGCCCCTGCGCGGCGCGGGCGGCGAGGCGTGCGGCGACGCGGGCGGGGTCGTAGGGGATCTCGGGGATCAGGATCACGTCCGCGCCGCCGGCCAGGCCGCCGTGGAGCGCAATCCAGCCTGCGTGGCGGCCCATGACCTCCACGCACATGGCGCGGTGATGGCTCTCGGCGGTCGTGTGCAGCCGGTCGAGGGCCTCGGTCACGATGCCTACGGCGGTGTCGAAGCCGAAGGTGAGGTCGGTGCCCGAGAGGTCGTTGTCGATGGTCTTGGGGATGCCGATCACGGGTACGCCTTGGCGCTGGAGTCGCAGCGCCGCGGCCATCGTGCCTTCGCCGCCCACCATCAAGAGGGCCTGGGCCTTGAGCTTCGCCAGCGCGCGCGGCACGCGGGCCGACTCGTCCTTGGGCGGCCCCTTCGCGCGCGGCACGGCGAAGAGGTTGCAGCGATTCGATGCCCCCAGGATCGTGCCGCCGCGCGGCAGCAGGCCCGAGACCATCTCGCGCGTCAGGCGCACGAAGCCGCTCGCGCCCGGCGCCAGGAAGCCCTCGACGCCGTTCTTCACGCCGATCACCTCGCCGCCGTGCTCGTTGTGCACGCTCTTCACGACGGCGCGGATCACGGCGTTCAAGCCGGGGCAGTCGCCGCCGCCCGTGAGGATTGCGATGCGCATTGGCGCAGCCTACCGCATCGGCGCCGTGGGGTGCTCACGTGCGGCTGAAGATCGCCACGTGGACGCCCCAGGAGCGGCGGAAGGGGATCGGAGGGGGGGCTTCGAACTGCTTCATGCCGGCGCGGTACCAGATGGCCCCGATCACGTTGAAGAGTCGTCGGTGGGCCTCCGCGGGCGTGGCCGTGGGCGCGTGCGAGACGACCAGGAAGACCCGCTTGCGGTCCTTGACCAGCGGCTCGAGCTGCGCCAGCAGGGCCTCTTCGTCGGGAAATTCGCCCGAGAGGCTTTCGGTGGCGAGCGGCTTCCCGGGGTAGGTGCGGCCGTAGTAGTGCCACACGAGGTGGATGTAGCCCGGGTAGAGCAGCACGAGGTCGTCGGGGCCTGCATAGCTGTGGACGAAGGCCGCGGCCTCGCGCCAGGGCTCCTTGCCGAAGGGGATGCCGTGGTTCAGGAAGCGCACGGGGTCGTCGTGGCGCACCACCACCTCGCCCGGCGTCGGGAAGCCACCCACGGAGGGGCCCTGCTCGACCATCTCCATGTCGGGCGTGACGAGGTGGTAGGCCACGAGCCCGATGGCGCTGACGAGGCACAGCGAGGTGAGCAGCACCACGCGCAGTCGCGGGCCGAACGAGAAGGCGCCAAGCACCGCCAGCAGCCAGAGCCAGGGCGCCAGGAAGACCAGGTAGCGCTCGTGCACGAGCGTGAACCACGGCAGCAGCGCCAGCACGCCGCCCACGGGCACCAGCAGCGCGCAGACGGCCAGCGAGGCCAGCCCCGGGCGCCGACGCAGGGCGAAAGCGCCCAGGAGGGGCGCGGGCAGCCAGAGCGCGGCCGTGGTCAGGATCGTGGCGCCTTCCGTCTCCAGGAAGTGCGAGAAGGGCGCGCCGGCGCGGTCGGCGTCCACCACGGCCAGGCCCGGTCCTACGCCCACGTGCCAGAGCATCACCCCGAGGTGCTCGAGCGCGTTGTAGGACTGCATGTGCAGGCCCGTGTACTGGCCGAGCAGATGCAGCAGCCAGGGCGCGAAGAGCAGCCCGGCCAGCAGGTTGGCGCCTACGAACGGCAGGAGACGCACGCGCTCCTCCGGCCTGGTCGCGCCGCGCGTGCGCCAGGCGAGCCAGAGCGCGTGGACGCCCAGCGCCGCCAGCGGCCAGAGCGCGAAGTAGTGCGTGTAGAGCGAGAGGGCTCCGAGCACGGCGTAGCCGACCAGCGAAGCGCGGTCGGCGCGGTCGAGCCAGCGCAGGTAGAGCAGCGCCAGCCCGAGGCTCTCCAGGATCAGCAGCGCGTACATGCGCGCCTCCTGGCTGACCTCGATCAGAAAGGCGCTGGCGGCCACGAAGCCCGTGACCCACACCGCCATGCGCGCGCCTTGGCCGTCGTCCGGCGCGCGGGGAAACCCACCGCGGCTCGGGGCGTAGGCGGGATCCAGCACCCGGCGCGCCAGCAGCCAGGCGAGCAGGATCGTGGCCACGCCGCAGAGCGCCGCCGGCAGCCGCAGCATGTCCTCGCCGTCGCCGAATACGCTGGTGAAGACGCGCGTGATCCACCACCACAGCGGAGGGTGGTTGGCCTCGGCGAAGGTCGTCTCGGCCCAGGTGGGCTTGGCGGCCCAGGTCCAAGTGGCGCCTTCATCGAGCCACAGGCCGAAGCGCTCCAGGCCCAGGTAGCGCAGTGTGAAGCCGGCCACCAGCAGGTTGAGCACGGCACGCGGCGGGGGGCGCAGGGTCATGGGCGAGGCATCGAACCACCGTCCCCCGAAAGCGTCCAACGGGATCACGACCCGCGGTCGTGCCGGGCAGGCGCGCTGGTTCGGCTTTCGGTAGGGTGACCCCCGGAACCGCAGCCTCTTCCCTCGGTTCTCCCGTGGAGCCCCCATGCGCGCCCGCCGCCTCGCCTTTCTGCTTGCCGCCCTGTTCCTCGGCACCTGGGCCGTCCAGGCCGTAGCCGACCCTGCCGCCGACCGCCAGGCCGCCCTGCGCGAGGCGCAGGAGGGCCTGCGCGACCGACGTTGGCCCGAGGCGGCGCAGGCGCTGGCCGCGCTGCGTGCGAAGTGGCCCGGCACCGAGGAGGCCACCGAGGCCTGGGTGCTCGAGGCCCGCGCCCTGCTGCAGGCGGGCAAGGCGCGCGAGGCGCTCGATGCGACCACGGCGTTCCTCGCGGCGCACGGCCAGGACCTCTGGGCCGGTCGCATGCGCCACACGGCCGCCGAGGCCTACACGGCGCTGCGCGATCCGGCCAAGGCCAGCGAGACGCTCCACCAGCTCTCCGAGGAGGCCACGGCCCCCGAGGCCCGCGCCAAGATCGGTGCTCTCTACCTGGCGCTGGCCGACGGCGACTTCGACGGCGTCGAGGCCAAGGACGACCTCGGCCGCACGATCAAGAAGCGCAATGTGCAGGGGGCGCTGGGGGCGTACCGCCAGGCGTTGGCCGTGGGGCTCGCGCCCGCCGACATGCTACGCGCGCGCGAGCGCGAGGCCCTGAGCCTGGAGGAGCTGGGCGACGCCGCCGGTGCGCTGGCCGTCTGGACGGCGCTGATCGAGGCGCACGACACCGAGAAGGCCCCGGCCGCGGCCGACGCCGCCGAGCGCTGGCTCGTGGGACGCGGCCGCGCGGCGCTCAAGGCCGGACAGCTCGAGCTCGCACGCACGAGCCTCGCGAAGGCCCTCGAGCGCTTCCCCCGCGGCAAGCTGGCCCTCGAGACCCTACGTCTGCTGGGCGAGGAGCGCCTGACCGCCCGCGAGGGCGGGGTGGACGACCTGGCCTTCGAGGAGGGCGTGCGTTGGCTCAAGCGCGCGGTCCTGGAGCATCGCGAGGCCCCCGGCTCGCTCGAGGCGCAGCGGCGTCTGGCCGAGGCCTACGAGTCGCGCGGGCAGTCCGAGAAGGCGGCGCAGGAGTGGAGCGCGCTCGTCGATCGCGCGCCCAACGACAAGGGCGCACCCGAGGCGCGCGACCGCGCGGCCCAGGCCCTGGCGCAGGCCGGACGCTTCGATGACGCCATCGCCGAATGGAACCGCTTCCTCACGGCCTACCCCAACCACCCGCTCTGGCCCAGCGTGCGCGAGAAGATCGCCTCGGCCGCCTACGAGAAGGCGCGCTCCCTCCTGGCGCACGGCGACACGGCCGGCGCGGTGGCCGCCTGGAAGCAGTTCGCCGAACAACGCCCCGAGGACCCGCGCGCTCCCGCGGGCCTCGACGAGGCCGCGCAGGCGCTGCGTGCCGCCAAGGACCCCGAGGCGGCCGTGGCGCTGTGGCGCGCCTTGGCCGGCCGCTACGCGAGCACGCCGCACGCGGCATCCGCGCGGCTCAAAGTAGGGCTCACCCTGGAGGACGACCTCGGCCGTCTCGAGGACGCCGTGGCGGCCTACGAGGAGGTCGTGGCGCAGCACGCGAATAGCGACCCGGCGCGCCAGGCGCAGGAACGCCTCGCGCGGCTCAAGAGCAAGCACCTCGAGCTGCGCATGGAGCGCGTGCTGGGCAGCGCGGAAGCGCCCACGCTGCGCGTCGTGACGCGCAACATCGAGGCCTTGAAGGTGCGCGTCTACCGGCTGGGACTCGAGGAGTACTTCCGGCGCAAGGGCACCCTCGACGGCGTGGAGGCCCTGCAGCTCGAGGTGGTCAAGCCCGACCTCAACTCGGAGTGGAAGATCGACGGCTACAAGCCCTTCCAGCTGCTGGAGGCCGACCGCCCGCTGCCCCTGAAGGGCGTGGGGGCCTACGTGGTGGTGGCCGGCGACGACGAGCTCACCGGCACGGTGCTCACGCTGGTCAGCGACGTCGAGTGCGTCGTCAAGCGCGGCCAGGGGGCGGACCTGCTGGTGTGGGCCTTCGTGCGCGGCACCCAGGCGCCGGTGGTGGGCGCACGCGTGCTGGCGGCGCACGGCGACGGCGTCAAGGAAGTGGGCCTGACCGGCAAGGACGGCGTCTGGCATGGCGAGGCGGGTTCGAGCTTCGCCGATCGCCTGCTGGTGCTCTCCGAGCAGGGCGCTGCGGGCAGCGGCATCCATGCCGGCCCGGCCACGGCCTCTGGCTTCAGCAGTCGGGCCTTCGTGGCCACCGACCGGCCCGTCTACCGCCCCGGCCAGGAGATCGCCTGGCGCGCCATCTACCTCACGGCCGACGCCAACCGCTACGCGATCGAGCCCGGCGTGAAGGCGCACGTGAGCCTGATCGACGCGCGTGGCCAGACCCTCGAGCAGCAGGACGTCACGGCCTCCGACCTGGGCACGCTCGCCGGCACCTTCGCCCTCGACGGCGAGGCCGCGCTGGGCCGCTGGCGCGTGCGTCTTTCCATCGGCCGTCACGAGGTCGCGGCCGAAGGCGCCTTCGAGGTGCAGGAGTACAGGAAGCCCGAGTTCACCGTGGACGTGGTGCCCAAGCGCGCCAGCGTGCTCACGGGCGAGAAGATCGAAGCCACGATCCGGCTCGAGTACGCCTTCGGCGGGCCCGTCCCCGGGGCCGATGTCGAGTGGGTCGCGCGCCGCCAGCGGCGCACCTTCGAGGCGCCCGCGGCCGACGACGTCTCCTGGTACGTGCGCTCGTCGAGCGACGCGCAAGATCGCGAGAAGGCTGCGGCCGAGGCCGGCGCCGAGCTGGTCGCGCGCGGCCGGGCGCGCACGGCCCAGGACGGCACGTTGGCGATCACCTTCGAGGCCGGCGGCAAGGACGAGGACGCCGAGATCGTCGTCTTGGCGCAGGCCGAGGACGTGACGCGCCGCTGGGTCACCGGCAGCGGGCGCGTGGCCGTCACGCGCCGCGACCATCTGGCGAGCGTGGGCACCGACCTCGCGGTGGTCAAGCCCAAGCAGCCCGTGACCGTCGAGGTGCGCACGCTCGATCCGCTGGGCGGTCCCGTGAGCCGCAGCGGCGCGCTGCTGCTGCAGCGCGTGCGCCGCGTGCCGGCCCCGCCCGTGCCCGGCCCGCGCCCCCCCGGCCCCCCTACTCCCGTCATGCTGGAGGATCGCAAGGGCGGTGCGCGCCCCCTCGTCGAGGAGGAGGTCGAGGTCGCCTCCTATCCGCTCACCACCGATGCGCGCGGGCGCGCCGAGATCCGCGTCGAGTGCCCGGAGCCGGGTCGCTGGCGCCTGCGCTGGCGCTCGCTCGACGCACGCGGCGGCAGCGTGACCGCCTTCCGCGACGTCGAGGCGGCGGGTGAGGCGCAGGACCTCTCGAAGGACGCGCGCCTGGTGGCCGCCAAGATGCTGCACGTCGAGGGCGAGGAGGCGGAGCTGCTGCTCTCGACGCCCGTGGGGCAGGGCCTGGCGCTGGTGACCTTCGAGGCCGAGCGCGTGCTCGAGCATCGCTTCGTGTCGCTGGCCGGCACGAGCACGCTGCTGCGCTTGCCGGTCAAGGGCGACCACGCGCCCAACGTGACCGTGGCCGTGGCGCTGCCCGGCAAGGAGGGCCTGCTCACGGCCTCCGCCGATCTGGTGGTGCTGCGGCGCCTGCAGGTGTCCCTGCGCTTCGCCAAGGCCGTGGCCCTGCCCGGCGAGGAGGTGGAGGTCGAGGTCACCACGCTCGACGCCTCGGGCAAGCCGGTGGCGGCCGAGGTGGGCCTGTCGGTGCTCGACGCCGCGCTCTACGAGATCGCGCCCGACGCCACCCCCGCCATCCTGCCCTTCTTCTTCGGCGCGCGGCGCGGCCACGGCGTGAGCACCGCGTCGTCTTTGGGCTGGCGCACCTACGGCACCACGCGCCCGACCAACGCCGATCTGCTGGCCGACGACGCCGCACGCGGCGGCGACGCCGAGGCGGAGATGGCGCGCAGCGCGCTGCGCCTGGCGCGCGAGGCCTTGCGCCAGGGCGACATGGAGAACGCCGTCGCCCAGGTGCTCAAGGCCCAGGAGGCCGATCCGGGCTCGTGGGACGCGCGTGTGCTGCTGGGCGAGCTGCGTGCCAAACCCGAGGCCGAGAAGTCCTTCCGCCGGCTGGAGGCGGCCGCCGCGGGCGAGGAGATGGCCAAGAAGCTGGCCGACGGCATGCCTCTGGCGGCCATGGCGGCGCCGGGAGCGCCGGCGCTGAGCCCCATGGAAGCGGGCGGCTCCTGCGGCGCGGCCGGCAAGTCCTGCGGCGAGCCCGCGCAGGACGCGGCCATCGGCGTCGGGGGGGGCGCGGGGGGCGCGTTCAAGGGCCGGGGTGGGCGGTCGGAACGCAAGTCCAGCGGCGGCGGTGCGCTGGCGCGGGCGACGATCGTCTTGCTGGGGCGCAGCTTCGACGGCGATGCGCAGCTGGCCGGCGGGCTGCTGGCGCCCAAGGCCGATGAGCTGGTCGGCAACCCAAACGCCTTCGGCTACATGAACCTCTACCTGCAGGACTTCGATGCCTTCGCGGCGCCGGCCGGGCTGCCCGCGCTGCGCTCCGACCTGCGCGACAGCGCGCTCTGGCAGCCGCGCGTGGTGACCGGTGCCGACGGCAAGGGCACGGTCAAGCTCAAGCTGCCCGACAACCTCACCACCTGGCGCGCCGTGGGCTACGGCGTCTCGGCCTCGGCGCTGGTGGGCGAGGGGCGGGCCAGCCTGGTCGTACGCAAGGACCTGCTGGTGCGCGTGGACGCGCCGCGCTTCCTGGTGAAGGGCGATCGCGCCACGTTGCCCACGGCGGTGCACAACAACGGCGAGGTGGCGCGCGACGTCAGCGTCACGATGGCCGCCGAGGGGCTCGAGGCCCCCGGCGAGGACGTGCAGGTGCGCGTCGAGGCGGGGTCGAGCGCGGTCGTGGATCGCGCGACCTCGGCCGCCGGCTTCGGGCCGGCGCGGGTCGAGGTGACGGCCGCCACGGCCACGGGCGGCGACCGCACCGAGGCCCGCTTCCCCGTGCTGCCCAAGGGCGTCAAGCACGTGGACGGCCGCAGCGGCCTGATCGCCACCGGCCAAGCCGACGTGAGCGAGACCTTCATCGAGGTGCCCGAGGACGTCGTGCCCGGGAGCGTGCGGCTGGTGCTGGCGCTCCAGCCCGGGGTGGACGCCGCGATCCTGGATGCGCTGCTGGCTCTCGACTCGTTCCCCTACGGCTGCGTGGAGCAGACCGTGCATCGCTTCCTGCCCGCGATCGACGCCCTGGCGGCGCTGCGCGCGGTGGGCAGCCCCGCCGCGGCAGGCCTCGCACGGCTCGAGGAGCAGGTGCGCCGCGGCGCGGCGCGCTTGAAGAGCCTGCAGAACCCGGACGGCTCCTTCGCCTGGTTTCGCGGCGCGGGCGGCTCGGCCATGACCGCCTACGGCCTGCTCGGCATGGTGGGGGCTCGCGAGGCGGGGGTCGCCGACCTCGACGAGCCCATCGCGCGCGGGGCCCAGGCGCTGCGCAAGCTCCTGCCCCAGGGCGACGAGGACGGGCGTGCCTTGGCGCATTACGCCCTGGCCCGCGCCAAGGCGCTCGACGGCGACGCGTACGCCACCACCTTCCGTCGCCGCAACGACGACCTGAGCGTGCCCGGACTGGCCTACCTCGCGCTCGCGGCACGCGCCGCCGATCGCGCCTTCGACCTCGAGGAGCTGGCCCGCCTGCTGCTGGCCCGGCGGGTCGAGGAGGGCGCCTTCACCTTCTGGAAGGCCAAGCCGCAGGACTGCTTCCTCGGCAGCGACCGCGAGGCCACGGGGCTGGCGCTGCGTGCGTTGATCGAGGCCAAGGTGGCCGGGCCGCATGCCGAGCGCGCCATCGCCTGGCTGCTGGCGAACCGTCCGCAGGGCCTGCCCGGCACGACCAAGGAGATGGCGGCCTTCGTCGGCGCGGCGGCGGCCTTCGTGCGTGAGAACCGCGTGCAGGGCTTCGGCGGGCGCGTGGAGGTGCTGGTGGACGGCGCCGTCGCGCACACGCTCGAGACCGGCGCCGCGGCGCCGGCTGCCAAGGCCCTGCGCGTGGCGCTGCCGGGCGTCGCCTCGCTCGCGCCGGGGCGCCACACGGTGTCCTTCCGGCTCGCGGGCGAGGGTCGCCTGGCCTGGGCCCTGCGGCTGGAGTGCGCGCGCGCGCAGGAGTCGCTGCCTGCGGAGGAGCACGGCCTGCTCGTCGAGCGGCGCTACCTGGCGCCGGAGAAGGAGCTGCTC
>JANOFW010000011.1:0-3426 GCA_031413835.1 Planctomycetia bacterium | reverse complement strand
CGCGCCGTCCGCTGCTCAGCGCCGTTCGGCCGCCAGCTCCAAGAGCAGCGCGTCGGCCAGGCGCTCGATCTCCTCGGGGCGGTTGTAGGCCTGCGTGGAGGTGCGCACGAGTCGGTGCGGGTACTTGGGCCAGGGCATGATCGGCACCTGGATCTTGTGCTTGGAGATCAGCGCCTGCTGAAGCGGGTCGGGGTAGCGACCGGGCTTCACGGGTCCGGGGGGCGCGGGGGGCAGGGGCAGCGCGGCGAGGGTGCCGATCATGGCGTCGGGCGCGGGCAGCGCTACGCCCAGGCGCTCGGCCAGACGGCGGCGCGCGGCGAGGGCCCCCTGGCGGTTGCGCTCCATGTGCTCGGGCCAGCCCCCGGGCCACAGGCCGGCGATGAAGCGCAGGGCGTCGGGGACGCACAGCCAGGCCGTGGGATCGTCGGTGCCGCCCCAGTCGAACTCGAGGCGGAAGCGCGAGCGTCCGGGGCGCACGGCGTTGGCGCCGTGGCTGATCACCAGCGGGCGGATGGCCGCGCGGCGGTCGGCGCGCACGTGGAGGAAGGCCGCGCCCTTGGGGGCGCAGACCCACTTGTGGAAGTTGCCGGTGACGTAGGCTGCGCCGAGCGCCGTGAGGTCGAGCGGCAGCATGCCGGGGGCGTGGGCCGAGTCGAGCAGCACGTCCACGCCGCGTTCGGCGAGGGCCGGCACCAGGCGCTCGACGGGCAGCACGAGGCCCGTGGGGCTGGTGACGTGGTCGATCAGCGCCAGCCGCGTGCGCTCGGTGACGCCGGCGAGCACGCGCGGGAGCACGTCGTCGGGCCCGGCGCAGGGGAAGGGGATCGGCACGACGATCACGCGCGCGCCGGTGCGCGCGGCGAGCAGGTCCAGCGCGTTGCGGCAGGCGTTGTAGGCGTGGTCGGTGGTGAGCAGCTCGTGGCCGGGGGCGAGCGCGCCGTGGGCCAGCGAGGCCAGCACGGTGTTGACGCCGGTGGTGGCGTTGCTGACGAAGGCGAAGCCCTCGGGGTCGGCCCCGACGAAGGCTGCGGCGATGCTGCGCGCCTCGTCGAGCGCGCCTTCGAGCACCTCCACCATGAAGTGCACCGGCTCGCGTTCGAGGCGCTCCTGCCAGCGGCGCTGCGCTTCGAGCACCGGGCGGGGGCAGGCTCCGAAGGAGCCGTGGTTGAGGAAGGTGACGTCGGGGTCCAGGCCCCAGTGCCGGCGCAGGTCGTCCACGGCGTGGCCCTCCCGGTCCTCAGCTGGCGAGCGACTTGAGGGCGCGGTTGGCGACGGCCAGCATGGCGAGGCTGGGCGCGCCGGCGGACTGCAGCTCGCTGAGCAGCTGATCGGCGCGAGCCACCTGGGGCCGACGACCCTGGATCCAGCCCGTGAGGGCGTCGGCCGGCGCCGCGGAGGGCGGGGCGGCGGCCAGCACGCTGCGCGTGAGCCCACCCTGGTGGGCGTAGAGGTCGTCCACGACGGCCGTGACCGCCTGCTTGTCCCAGGCGCTCTCGGCGGGCAGCGCGGCAGCCGCCTGACGCAGCCAGTCGAAGCCGAAGCGCTCGCCCACCGCGAAGTAGGCGTGCGCCACCTGGCCGACGGGCTGCTTGGCCTGGCGAGCCAGGCGCACGACATCGAGGGCCGCGCTCTGGAGGGCGAGGCTCGCGGCCCTGAGCGCGAGTGCCTCGGGCACACCCTGGCCGCGCAACGCCGTCGCGCGCTGCTCGAGGTCGGTGCGTGCCGCGCCGGTCACGATCTGGGGCAGGATCCGGCAGGCTTCCTCGACCTCCGCGCGGTAGGCCTTGCCCACGGCGGCCACGTCGAGCGGCCGGCGCTCTTCGCGCAGGAACCACACCGTGGCGCGCTCGTGCAGCCGGCCGGCCTCGGCCAGCATCTTGGCCTGCTCCTCGGCGGGCACGCGCCCGTCGAGGGCCTCGATCGCCGCCCACAG
This sequence comes from Planctomycetia bacterium, assembly GCA_031413835.1. Taxonomy (GTDB): domain Bacteria; phylum Planctomycetota; class PLA2; order PLA2; family JAEUHO01; genus CAXQZU01. The sequence goes on along the minus strand of JANOFW010000011.1, from coordinate 1,493 downwards.
CTCCGACATGCCGAAGGCGTCGCGCACGGCGACGAAGCCGCGCGCCACGTCGGCCGCCGCTGCGCCGGTCTTCTCGGCCACCTCGTGCACGTAGGTGATCCCGACGCGGTTCACGATCAGGTTCGTCAGGCAGGTGGCGATGATCTCGCGGCGCAGCCGGTGGCGCGACACCGCCTCGGGGAAGCGCTGCGCCAGCACCGCGGGGAAGTAGCGGCGCAGGTCCTCGGTCATGGCCGGGTCGTCGGGCAGGTCGGAGGCCAGCAAGGCGTCGTAGAGGTCGATCTTGGCGTAGGCGAGCAGCACACAGAGCTCGGAGCGCGCGAAGCCGATGCCGCGGCGCTCGGCCAGGGTCTCGTCGTCGGGGAGGGCCTCGATGCGCCGGTGGAGCTTGCCGGTCGCCTCGAGCGTGCGCATGAACCGGCCGACGCGGTCCACGAGGTGCGCGCTGAGCCTGTGCGTCACCGAGATGGCCTGCGTCTGCAGGTAGTTGTCGCGCAGCACCAGGGCCGAGACCTCCTCGGTCATCTGCTTCAAGAGCTCGTTGCGCTGCGGGCGCGACATCCCGGCGCTCTTCTCCACATCGCGCAGCAGGATCTTGATGTTGACCTCGTGGTCGCTGCAGTCCACGCCGCCGCTGTTGTCGATGGCGTCGGTGTTGAGGCGGCCCCCGGCCAGGCCCAGCTGGATGCGCGCGCGCTGGGTGAGCGCCAGGTTCGCGCCCTCGCCGATCACCTTGGCGCGCAGCTCGGTGGCGTCCACGCGCAGGGCGTCGGAGGTCCGGTCGCCGGCGTCGGCATGCGACTCGTGGGTCGCCTTGACGAACGTGCCGATGCCGCCGAACCAGAGCAGCTCGACGTCGGCCTTCAGGATGGCACGCATGACCTCGGCCGGCGTGGCGGTCTCCCGCTCCAGGCCGAAGAGCGCGCGCAATTCCGGGGAGACGGCGATCGTCTTCGCCTTGCGGTCGAAGACCCCGCCGCCCCGGCTGATCAGCTTGGCGTCGTAGTCGGCCCAGGAGGAGCGCGGCAGCGCGAACATGCGCGCGCGCTCGCGGAAGCTGGTGGCCGGGTCCGGGCTCGGGTCCACGAAGATGTGCCGGTGGTCGAAGGCCGCCAGCAGGCGCAGGTGGCGCGAGAGCAGCATGGCGTTGCCGAACACGTCGCCGGACATGTCGCCGACGCCCACGCAGGTCGTGTCCTCGGTCTGGATGTCCTTGCCGAGCTCGCGGAAGTGGCGCTTGACCGCCTCCCAGCCGCCGCGGGCCGTGATGGCGATGGCCTTGTGGTCGTAGCCGGCCGACCCGCCCGAGGCGAAGGCGTCGTCGAGCCAGAAGCCGTACTGCGCCGACACGGCGTTGGCGTGATCGGAGAACGTGGCCGTGCCCTTGTCGGCCGCGACCACGAGATAGGCGTCGTCGCCGTCGTGGCGCGTCACGTCCTTGGGCGGCACGATCCGGCCGCCCTTGATGTTGTCGGTGACGTCGAGCAGCGAGC
>JANOFW010000010.1:0-5013 GCA_031413835.1 Planctomycetia bacterium | reverse complement strand
CGTAGTAGTCGGCCAGGCCCTGGTAGGTCATCGCCAAGGTGCCCTGCACCTCATGGCGCCGGTCGCCCAACTCGGGGTGGTTCCAGTCCAGGTCCACGATCGTGAGCAGGATCTCCTCGGCCTGCCGCAGGTTCTCGGGCGTGCCGATCATCTGCTGCGCCTTGGCCAGGCCCCAGAGGGCCTTCTGGTCGCCCGGCTTCTCGCCCAGGACCTTCGACCACATCTGGGCGGCCGCCTCGTACTTCCCGCCGTCGTAGTAGGTCAGGGCGGCCGACTCGTAGTAGTCCGTGCGCGCGGCCGCGTCCTTGGCCTTCTCCTGCGACTCGTTCATCGGCATCTGGAAGTCGCTGCCTGTGCAGGCGCTGAGGGCAGGGGCCAGAAGCAACAGCAACGCGCCCGACAGGAGGCGGCTGGAGGGGGGCAGCGACATGCGTGGATCTCCGACGGGCGAGGGGCCAGTGTCACCCTACCGGGTCATGGAGGGGTCATCGGCCGAGGCGTCGTAGGTCATTGTCCTGTCATGGGTTGTGACGGAGTTGACCGCAGCCTCTCGCGCCTCGCGAGGTCCCGGCGCACGCGCAGGGTCTTGCTCGTCGCCAGCTCCACCAGGCCCGGGGGACTGCCCTTGGGCTTGCGGACATGGCGCTTCTCTACGTAGTCCACCTCGTTGTGCTCGGCGGCCGAGCGCTCGGAGTAGAGGCAGGCCAGCTCGGCGGCGTCCAGCAGGGTCTCCTTGGGCACGCTCTTGCCGGACGGCGTGGGCACGATCACGTGGCTCCCGGAGGCGGCGCGCACGTGCAGGAACAGGTCCCCAGGCCGGGCCTTCTTGAGCGTCAGGCTGTCGTTGCCCCGGGCGTCCTTGCCCACCAGGATCGCCCAGCCGTCGAGCGAGCGGAACGTGCGCCAGGGGGCCGCGGGGGCGGGGCCGGCGCCGGGTGCGCGCGCGGGACGCTTGCCGCGGGCGACCTCCGCCTCCAGCGCCTCCAGCTCGTCGAGGTCGCCGAGCGCCCCGAGCCGCGCCAAGGCGCGCTCGGCCTTGAGGCCCGCCTCGAGCGCCGCCGGCAGCCGGGCCTCTGCCTCGAGCGCGCCGCGCTCGGCGCGCTCCGCTTCGTGGAAGCAGGCCGCCACCTGCTCCCCGGGGCTTTGGTGCGGATCGAGCACGAGCTCGACCATCGTCGGAGGGTCGCTTGCGTGGTCGGGCACGCTCACCCGCCGCTGTCCCTCGCGCAGCAGGTGGAAGGAGGCGCGCATGAGCTCGCCCTTGCGACGCAGCTCGGGCGCCTGAGCCGCGCGCACGAGCATCTGCTCCAGGGCCGCGCGTGCCCCCGCGGCCTTCGAGCGCGAGGTCTTGAGCCAGCGTTCGAGGTCCTTCTTGCGTCGGGCGAGCTTCTCGGCGTCGCCGGCGTCTCGCGCCAGCGCCTCGACGGCCGCGGAGGCGCCGCCTTCGGGCTCGGGCTCCGCGGGGTCGTCGTCCGCGCGCGGCGGCAGCGCGACGAAGCGCGTGCCCACGGAGGCGTTGCGCGCGCGGGCCGTGTCGCCGCGCGGCGTGGCCTGGACCACACCGTGCTCGTCGAGCAGGTAGAGGTTGGCTTGGCGTCCGAAGCCCTCGAACCACAGCGTGCGCGCCAGGCCCGCGAGCGAGAAGGTGAGCGCCAGGGCGCGTTCGCCCGCCAGCGCGCGCGCACCCTCGAGGCGCGCCCCCTGGATCAGGTTGCGCAGCCCGTGGGCCAGCGCGGTGGGGGCGCCGGGGGCCGGGACGTGCGCGGAGAGGTGCGCGCGCGGCAGGTCGGGATCGAGGTCCAGCACGACGTCGCGTCGCGTGCCCTCGCGCTCCAGCGCCAGCCGGAAGCGCCGCTCGCCCTCTTGGTGGACCGCCTTGACGCGCGCACCGGCCCAGGTCCCGATCTCCTCGGCCAGGCGGGCGAAGTGCTGGTGCGTCAGGCGCGGCACGCGGCGGGGTCCTCCGCGACGCCCGGAGGGGGCGCGCTTCGACCCCGAGCCTATCCCTCTTCGCGCAGGTCGAGGATCTGGGCCAGGCGCGTGAGGTCGTAGGCGACCAGCTCCTCGGGCTTGAACCAGAGCGCGAGCTCCTTCGTCGCCGCCTCGGCGGAGTCGGATCCGTGGATCAGGTTGAAGGAGCGCGAGAGGCCCAGGTCGCCCCGGATCGTGCCCGGCTCGGCGTCGGCGGAGCTGGTCTTGCCCATCATCTTGCGCACCACGTCCACGGCCTTGAGGCCCTTCAAAGCGACGGCCACTACGGGCGAGGAGCCCATGAAGGCCAGCAGGCCGGGGTAGAAGGGGCGCTCCTTGTGGGCGGCGTAGTGCTGCTCGAGCAGCGCGCGCGTGGGCTTGACGAGCTTCAGGCCCAGGATCTGGAAGCCACGCGCCTCGAAGCGCGCGAGGATCTGGCCCACGAGGCCGCGCTGCACGCCGTCGGGCTTGACCAGGATGAGGGTGGTTTCGAGGGCCATGGGCGCATCTCCGGGGGAAGCGCGGAAGATACGGCCTGTGCGCGCCGACGTGCACCTCCGTCGCGGGCCCGGGGCGGTAGCTCGCGGGCGTGTCGGCTCGCGTGCTTGGGGTACCTTCTCCGGGTTCGCCCCACCTCCCCCGGCGCCCCCCGCGCCCCCCTGGATCCACCCGTGTCCGCCCACCTCTCCACCACCTACCGCACCCACACCGCCGGCGAGCTGACCCGCGCGGACGCGGACCGCGTGGTGACCCTCTGCGGCTGGGTGCAGGCGGTGCGTACGCAGGGTGGCGTGGCGTTCCTGGACCTGCGTGACCGCTACGGACGCACGCAGGTGACCTTTCGAGGCGAGCACGACGCGGCCCTGCTCGCGCAGGCCGCGCACGTGCGCCCGGAGTGGGTCGTGCGCGTCAGCGGCAAGGTCGTGGAGCGGCCCGCGGCGGCGCGCAACGCGAACCTGCCGACGGGCGAGATCGAGATCGAGGCGCAGACCTTCGAGGTGTTGAGCGAGGCGCAGGTGCCGCCCTTCCATCCCGACGAGCGCACCGAGGCGGGCGTGGAGGTGCGCTGGAAGCACCGCTACATCGACCTGCGGCGCCCCCGGCTGACGCGCGCGCTGGCCGAGCGCTCGCGCATCACCAGCGCCTTCCGCCGGCATCTCGAGGGCCAGGGCTTCCTCGAGGTCGAGACGCCCATCCTCTACCGCTCCACGCCCGAGGGCGCGCGCGACTACCTCGTGCCCAGCCGCATCCACCCCGGCTCGTGGTACGCCCTGCCGCAGTCGCCCCAGCTGTTCAAGCAGCTGCTCATGGTCGGCGGCCAGGACCGCTACTACCAGATCGCGCGCTGCTTCCGCGACGAGGACAGCCGCGCCGACCGTCAGCCCGAGTTCACCCAGGTGGACATCGAGGCCTCCTTCGTGGCCGAGCCCGACATCCAGGCCTTGCTCGAGCCCGTCGTGGCCGCGCTGGTGAAGGAGTACCGCGGGCACGCCGTGGCGACGCCCTTCCCGCGCCTGACCTTCACCGAGGCCATGGCGCGCTACGGCAGCGACAAGCCCGACCTGCGCAACCCCCTCGAGCTCAGGGACCTGAGCGGCCCGGCGGCGGCGCTGGGCTTCGCGCCGTTCACCCAGGCGCTGGCCGAGGGCGGCGCGGTGCGCGTGCTGGTGGGCCCGAAGGGCGGCGCGCTCTCGCGCAAGGAGATCGAGGGCCTCGAGGCCGAAGCCAAGTCCCTGGGCGCGCCCGGGCTGGGCTGGGTCAAGGCGGGTGCGACGCCCAGCGGAGCGCTGGCGAAGGTCTTGGCGGGGGCGCCGGGGGCGGCCTTCCTGGCGGCCTCGGGTGCCGCCGAAGGCGACCTCGTGCTGGTGGCGGCCGGCTCCCAGGCGCTCACCTCCCGGGTGCTGGGCGCGCCGCGCAATCGGCTCGGCGAGCGGCTCGGGCTGGTGGACAAGACGCGCACGGCCCTCCTGTGGGTGACCGACTTCCCGCTGCTCGAGTGGGACGCCGAGGAGTCGCGCTACGTGGCGCTCCACCACCCCTTCACCAGCCCGCGTCCCCAGGACATGGCCGCGATCCTCGAGGCCGCGCGCCGTGGCGCCACGGGCGCCGACCGCGGCCTGGTCACCGCCGTGTGCGCGCGCGCCTACGACCTCGTGCTCGACGGCGTCGAGCTCGGCGGCGGCAGCATCCGCATCCACCAGAGCGAGGTCCAGCAGGCCATGTTCGGGCTGCTCGGGATGGACGAGGGCACGATCCAGCGCCGCTTCGGCTGGTTCGTGGACGCGCTCAAGTACGGCACGCCGCCGCATGGCGGCATCGCCTTGGGGCTCGACCGCTTCGTCATGCTGCTGCTGGGCGAGACCAGCATCAGCGAGGTGATCGCCTTCCCCAAGACAGCCCAAGCCGCCGACCTGCTTACGGGCGCGCCCGCGCCGGTGGACGAGCGCCAGCTGCGCAACACCTCCATCCAGTCGATCAGCTACCTGACATGAGCCACGGCCTCCCCTTCCTGCGGCGCCTGCTCTGCGCGACGCTCGCCGGCGCGGCAGTCGGCTGCGGCCGGCCGGCCGAGGTCGCGCCCGCGCTGCTCGTCGGGCAGCTGGGCAGCCCCGACGAGGGCAAGGCCGAGGAGGCCGTCCGGGCGCTCGCCCGCCAGGGCGCCGCGAACCCGCAGCGCGTCGTGCCCCTGCTGATCGCGCGGCTCGTGGAGATCCACGAACGACACGCGGCGGTGGCGGCACGCATCATGCCCGATCTGAGCGCGCTCGTCGGCGCCGAGGCGCGCAACGAGGCCCTCATCGCGCTCACGCGCGCCATGCAGCGGCGGCTCGCGAAGGCCGGCTTCGTCGTGGGACAGGTGCGTCAGGAGGGAACGGCTGTCGAGGTCTACGTGCTGCCGCCCGCGGATCCGAAGCTGCTGCCCTTCGTCCGCGAGCGGCTCGTGGCCGAGCTGGCCCGCCTCGGCGGGTTCAGGCTGCGCGCCGAGGTTCCCATGCCCTTCGCCACCACGCCCGAGCGCCCCCGTGTCTCCGTGGCCGGGCG
>JANOFW010000009.1:0-10097 GCA_031413835.1 Planctomycetia bacterium | reverse complement strand
GGCGGCGACGAGCAGGGGGAGGAGGCGCAGCTTCATCGTGGGGCCGCCAGGAAGGCCCCGGGGGCACCGGGGAGCAACGTTCGCGCCTCGGGCCTCTTCCCGACCTCAGCGGCCCGTCCGACGCTTGCGCGCGCTCGGACGCCTCCCCTTGGAGCGGGCCGACGCCTTGCGCGCGGCTGGCTTCCCGCACTGCGCCTCCGGGCCCAACGCCAGGGGCAGGACATCCTCGACGCGGTCCACGAGGTGGACATCGAGCCCCTTCAAGATCTCGGGCGGGACCTCGGCCAGGTCCTGCTCGTTCAAGCGCGGCAGCACCACCGCGCGGATGCCGGCGCGCGGCGCGGCCATGACCTTCTCGCGGATCCCCCCCACCGGGAGCACCTGCCCGCGCAGCGTGATCTCGCCGCTCATGGCCAGGTCGTGGCGGGCGATGCGCTTGGAGATGGCGGAGGCGATGGCCACCAGCATGGCGATGCCGGCGCTAGGACCGTCCTTGGGCACGGCGCCGGCCGGCACGTGCACGTGCAGGTCCAACCGTCGCGAGTCGCCCAGCTGCGGCGCGTGCTCGCGCAGCCAGGTGATCGCGGCCTCGGCCGACTCCTTCATCACGTCGCCCAGGCTGCCGGTGAGCTTCACCTGCCCGGAACCGGGCACGGCCGCCGCCTCGATGAACAGCACCTGCCCGCCAGCCGGCGTCCAAGCCAGCCCCATCGCCAGGCCTGGGATGCAGCTGCGCTCGACGCGGTCGATGTGGCGGCGCCGCGGCCCGAGCACGGCGGGGAGGTCCTGCGGGCGCACCTGGAGCACGCCGCGCTCGCCGGCCGCCAGGCGCGAGGCGATGCGCCGCACGACGGCGCGCAGCGCCACCTGCAGGCCGTGCACGCCGCTCTCGAAGGTCCAGCCGTCCACGATCGCCGCCAGCGTCTCGTCGCTGACGACCAGGTCCACGCCCAGGCCCACCTCCCGGGCCAGCGCCGGCAGCAGATGGTCGCGCGCGATCTCGCGCTTCTCGTCGTCCATGTAGCCGCGCAACGGGATCTCCACGAGGCGATCGCGCACCTCGGTGGGCAGCACCTCGACCAGCTGCGCCGTCGCGACCACGACGGCCGACGAGAGGTCGATGGGCACGCCCAGCCAGCGATCCTCGAAGGTCGCGCGCCGATCGGGATCCAGCAGCGGGAGCAGCAGCGCCTCGAGGTCGCCGGCGAAGCCCAGCGCCAGCTCGTCGAGGCCGTCGAGCACGATCACCGGGTCGCGCGCGCCCGCGCCGCTGAGCGCCTCGATCACGCGCCCGGGCTTGGCGCCCGGGTGCAGGCGACGCTCCCCCAGCAGCTCGTCGCCGCTCAGCACGCCGCTCAGGCGCACGTGCACGACCGGGCGCTCGAGCGCCTCGCCCAGGCCGTGCGCCAGGCTGCTCTTGCCCACGCCGCTAGGTCCGACGAAGCAGATGGCCGGGATGCGCCCGTCCGGACGGAGCGCTCCGGCCGCCAACGCGTCGAGCAGGCGCTTCTTCGCCTCGCCCTGGCCGCGATGGTCGCGGTTGAGGCTGGCCCGCACGCGCTCGAGCCTGAGCGGCTCGCGACGGGGCGCCGTCCAGGGCAGCGCCAGCAGGGTCTCCAGGCGCAGCAGGGCCGAGGCGCGATCGGGCGCCTGGGGACCGGCGTCCTCGAGCCGGTCGAGCTCGAGGCTCGCCTCGGCCGCCACGGGGGGCGGGAGCTCCACCTCGGCCAGTCGCGCCCGCAGGGCCGCGACACGCGTATCCCGGCCCAGGCCGAGCTCGCGGCGGATCACCCCGAGCTGCGCGCGCAACAGCGCCACGCGGCGCTCGGCCTCGACGCGCCCGTGCACCTCGCCCTCGATGCGCTTCGCCAGCTCGGCCACATCCAGCGCCTTGCCGGCGAGGCGCACCGCCTCCTGCAGGCGCGGCTTGACCGACAGCTCGTCGAGCACGGCCCGCCGCTCGGCGCCGCGCACCTCCAGCCGCCCCACGACGGCGTCGGCAAGGCGGCCGGGATCGCCGATCGCCTCCAGCAGGGACAGCACGCCGGGATCGGCGTCCGGATCGACCTCCTGTCGGCGCTGGAAGAGCGACCTGAGCGTGCTCACCAGGGCGGCGGTCTCCACGTCCTCGGGGGCGGGCAGGCTGGCCACGAGCTCCACGCGCGCCACGAGTGCCTCGCCCCGCAGTTCGACGGACCGCACCCGGATGCGCTCGCGCGGCTCCAGCACCACCTGCAGGGTCCCGTGAGGATCGCGCTCGACGTTGAGCACCGTCGCGAGCACGCCCAGGGGCCGGAAGTGCGCGGCGCTCCACGCCTCTGGCGGGCGCGCGGGCGCCCCGGCCGCCTCGGCCCGGTCCGCGTCGGAGCTGGCATCGCTCTTGCCCAACAGGGCGATCTGCGCCGTGGCCGGCGAGGTGGACTTCACGCCCGCCCTGGCCAGGGTGCCGCGCACCCCCACGGTCAACGGCAGGCCCGGCAGGGGCAGCGCCCCGCTCAGCGGCAGCACGGGGAGCTCCAGCACGCTCTCCCCCACGGGCTCGACGACCGCGGCACGCGCCTTGCTCATGCCTCGCCTCCGGGACGCGCCCTGGAGGGGCCTCGCCGGCGGTGAGTCTACCCGCGGCGCCCCGTCGTTCGCTCTGCCGACGTCAGCGGGTGCTGTCCTAGTTAGACGTCCCAGCGGGTGGTCGGAGCGCTGGGCTGGGGGCGCTCGGGCCCCCGCGTCGTCCTTATGTAGGAAGACTACACGTCGTCCTCCGCGGCGGCCCTCCGCACCCCAGCCAGCGCCCCGATGTGCCCCAGCACGAGTTCCAGAGCTCAACTTGGGACACCACCCGTCAGCGCGTCGGCGTCAAGAGCGGCCCGCTCCACAGCCAGACGAACAGCGCGATGAAGGCGGCTCCGGCCAGGTCGATCCAGAACCCCATACGCAGCATGGTCCGGACCGACGCGCGTCCGGTCCCGAAGGCGATGGCGTTGGGCGCCGTGCCCACCGGCAGCATGAAGCCCAGCGAGGCGGCGAAGGTAGCCGCCAGCAGCAACGGCACGGGCGAGAGCCCAGCGGCCTGGGCCGCCGCCCCCAGCACCGGCAACACGGCCACGGCCAGCGGGGTGTTGGTGGCCACCTCGCTCAGGGCCGTCACGGTCAGGGCCACCGCCAGCAGCAGCAGCGGCTCGGGCAGGCCGGCGAGACCGCCCAGCCCCTGCCCGACCTGGTCGGCCAGGCCCGAGGTCTTGAACGCATCGCCCAGCGCGAAGCCGCCGCCGAAGAGCAGCAGCAGGTCCCAGGAGATCGTGCGCACGGCCGTCGGAGGCAGCACCGCGCCGTCCCCCTCGCCCGAAGGCAGCAGCATCAGCGTGACGGCCGCCGCCACCGCCACGGTCGAGTCGCTGGCCCAGGGCATGCCGAGCGCCTGGGCCCAACCGGGGAAGGTGAAGGCGTCGAAGGCCATCTCGGCGCGCGTGACCCAGAGCAGCACCGCACCGGCGAAGACCCACAGCACGCGACGCTCGGCGGGGCCCATGCGCGGCAGCGCGCGCAGCGCGGCCTGCTCGGCGGCCCGGCCGGCACCCAGCGAGCGGGGGAGCCCGCGCGTGAGCACGAACCAGGCCACGCCCAGCTCGGCCAGGGCGACCGGCAAGGCCGCGAGCGCATAGGAAGCGAAGTTCAGCTTCGCGTCCAGGCTCGCGTCGCGCAGCTGTTTGACCAGGATGCCGTTGGGCGGCGTGCCGATCACGGTGAGGATGCCGCCGATGCTCGCGCCGTAGGCCACGGCCAGCACCAGTGCCGAGGAGAGGCGTGCAGCCTGCGGCACGCCGGCCTGCTCCCCGCGGCGCGCCACCGCCAGGGCCACGGGCATGAGCATGGCCGCGGTGGCGGTATTGGAGAGCACGCTGCTCACCGCCGCAGCGGCCACGAGGAAGCCCAGCACCAGCCGCCGGGGAGAACCGCCGACGCGCGCCAAGACGGTCAAGGCCAGCCGCAGATGCAGCCCGCGCGACTCCACGGCGGCGGCCAGCAGGAAGGCGCCCAGGAACAGCCACACCAGATCGTGGCCGTAGGCCTGCGCCACGGCATCGGCCTTGGCCACGCCCAGCAGCGGGAGCAGCACCAGGGGCAGCAGCGCCGTCACGTGCAGCGCCACGGCTTCGCACATCCACCAGACGGCCATCCACAGCCCCAGACCGCCGACGCGCAGCGCCGGATCGGGACCGCGCCCGCGCAGGACCTCCCACCCGAGCATTGCGAGGAACAAGCCCGGCCCGAGCCAGCGCGCCAGACGAGCGACGGGCATGAAGCCTCCGGCCCCGGGCTCGAGGCCCGACGGCCGCAGGATGGTCGCCTACGGGGGGCCCGGCCCCCCGACGGCCGCAGGCTACAGGGGAGGAGGCTCGGAGAAGTACGCGGCGGCGATCCAGGCCTCGCCGGTCTCGCTATCGGACGTCCTCAGGCTCGTACCCCCGGGCCCCCTGCCCACCATCGTGACGTTTTTCGCCGGCTCGCCGAAGTAGCGCATCTCGCTGGCGTAGAGGCTGCCCTGCTTGAACGCCCAGACGCGCCCATCCTTGAAAAAGGTCTCGAAGCCTGGCTTGGACTGCTGCCAGCCCTTGATCGTCTCGATGTCGGGCGCGCGCACGGTCATGCCTCCGGGACCGGCACCGAGCACCGTGACCTGCTTGGCGGGATCACCCTTCTTCAGGAAGTCGGCCAGGTCCTTGCTGTAGGCCTTGAAGATCCACAGGCGGCCGTCCACGACTCGGGTCACGTACGCCGGCCGATCGTGCGGGCCGGGCTCGACGTTCATCGGCGGCGCCTTGGCGTCGCTCTTCTTCTCCTCCTCCTTCTTCTCCTCTTTCGGCTTGCCACGCGCGGAGTACGCGCCGCCCCAGGTGTTGCCCGCGGTGCTCCCGGGCATGACGGCACAGCCGGCGAAGGCCGGCAGGCAGAGGACGGCGAGGACGATGGACGCGCGGCGGATCATGGGGTTCCCTCCTGGTGGGTTGGCTGCTGCCGGCGATCGCCTCCCGGCGACCGACGGACCGATGGTGGACGCCGCGGCGCGCGGTCGTTCGAGCGATGGGCTACCCGAAGCGGCCCGTCACGTAGTCCTCCGTCTCCCTGAGATGCGGATGGAGGAAGATGTCTTCCGTAGGGCCGTACTCGATCAGACGGCCCAGGTACATGAAGGCCGTGGTGTCGCTGGTGCGAGCGGCCTGCTGCATGTTGTGCGTCACGATCAGGATCGTGTAGGCGCCCTTGAGCTCCTGGATCAGGTCCTCGATGCGGCCCGTGGCGATCGGGTCGAGCGCCGAGCAGGGCTCGTCGAGCAGCAGCACCTCGGGGTCGCCGGCGATGGCGCGGGCGATGCACAGGCGCTGCTGCTGCCCGCCCGAGAGCGACAGCGCACTCTCCTGCAGGCGGTCCTTGGCCTCGTTCCACAGGCCCGCGCCCTTGAGGCTCTTCTCGCAGGCCTCCTCGAGCGTGCCGCGGTCGCGCTCGCCGTCGATGCGCAGCGAGTAGACCACGTTCTCGAAGATGCTCATGGGGAAGGGGTTGGGCTTCTGGAAGACCATGCCCACGCGCTTGCGCAGCTCGATCACGTCCACGGCCCGGCCGTAGATGGTGTCTCCGTTGAGCCGCATGTGCCCATCCACCCGGACAGAGTCGATCAGGTCGTTCATGCGGTTCACGCAGCGCAGCAGCGTGGACTTGCCGCAGCCCGAGGGGCCGATGAGCGCCGTGACCATGCCCCGCGGCACGGCCATGGAGATCGAGTGCAAGGCCTGGCTGGCGCCGTACCACAGGTGGAAGCCGTCGATCTCGACCACCGCATCCATGCCCGCCAGCGAGGCGTGCGTCTCGGTCGCGAGGGTCTCGCCCCGGGCGATCGCCGCGAAGATCTCGCTCTTGACCACGTCGGCGGATGCGCCGGCGGCAGATTGGCGGCCCGAGGGTACGTCGGCGTCCGGAGTCGTCACAGCGACCCCCTTCTGCGGCGGAACCCGGCTCATGTCAACCTCCGTAGGCGGCTCACGCCTGCACCGCGTTGAACTTGCGACGCAGGCGCGAGCGCACCCAGATCGCCACCACGTTGAGCAGCACGATCAACCCGATGAGCAGCAGCGTCGTGGTGTAGACCATCGGCTTGGCCGCTTCGCGGTTCTGGCTCTGGAACCCGACGTCGTAGATGTGGAACCCCAGGTGCATGAACGAGCGTTCGCCGTGCACGAACGGGAAGGTCCCGTCCACGGGCAGCTCGGGCGCCAGCTTGACCGCGCCCACGAGCATCAGCGGGGCCACCTCGCCGGCGCCGCGGGCGATGGCCAGGATCATGCCCGTCATGATCCCGGGCATGGCCCGCGGGAGCACGATGCGCCGGATGGTCTGCCACTTGCTCGCGCCGCAGGCGTAGGAACCCTCGCGCATCGAACGCGGCACAGCGGCCAGGGCCTCCTCCGTCGCCACGATCACGACGGGCAGGGTGAGCAGGGCCAACGTGAAGGAGGCCCACATCAAACCACCCTTGGCGTAGGTGGGGTTGGGCAGCTTCTCGGCGAAGAGCAGCTCGTCGATGCCGGCGCCCAGCGTGTAGCAGAAGAAGCCGAGGCCGAAGACACCGAAGACGATGCTGGGCACGCCGGCCAGGTTGTTGATGGCGATGCGCACCGTGCTCACGAGGGGACCGGGCTTGGCGTACTCGCGCAGGTAGAGCGCCGCCAGGACGCCGAACGGCACCACCAGCAGGCTCATGATGAGCGTCATGACGACCGTACCGAAGATGGCCGGAAGCACTCCGCCTTCGCTGTTGGCCTCGCGGGGCTCGTCGCCCAGGAACTCCCCCCAGCGCGAGGCGTACACGCCCAGCCGTCCGCTCGTGGAGAGCTGGTTGGGCGCCATCGCCCGGACGATCTCGTCGAGGGGAACGCGCTTCTCCTGGCCGTCCGCCGTGGCGAAGAGCAGTACATGACGCGCGTTCTCGGCGTTCAAGCGCTCGATCCGGCCCCGGATCTCGCGGAACTCCGCTTCGGCCTGTGCCGCCTCGTCGGCCTCGGCGCGCATGGCGGCAGCCAGCCGCGCGAAGATCTCGGCCTCCTCGGCCGGGGCGCCCACGCGAGACGCCGGACGCGCCGGCGGGGGTGCAGGCTCCGGGTCCTCGAACGAGCGGCCCGCGCCGGCGGCCGCCGCCTTCGCCACCGTCCAGCGCTCGCGCGCGATCTCGGCGGCCACGGCGGCCTTGAAGGCTTTGACCGTCGGCACGCCCTCGAGCTCGAGCTCGACGCTGCGCACGCCGAGGCGCTGACGCTCGATCCGGGCGTTCACCTCGCCCGTGGCTTCCGACTCGAGCTCCCGACGCGCCTCCCAGCGCTCGCGCACGGCGTCGTGGCGCGCCTCGTAGAGCTCCCACGACTGGGCGGGCCCCTCGGCCACGCGCGTGAACATCTCGGGCCGGGGCGGGAGCGCACGAGGGGGTCCACCGGCGGCATCCGGTTCCTCGCGGACGGCTTCGCCCTCGAGGAAGGCCGTGGGAACCCCGTAGAAGCGCCCCCAGGACTGTCGCTCAAGGAGCACGGCCCACTCCGGATGGCTCTCGGCGACGATCTCGAAGTCGGCCACCCAGGTGAAGTGCGTTCCGGTCAGCTCGTAGTTTCCCGTGCGCAGCAGGCGTCGGCGCACCGTGCCCTCGCCCGCGCCGAGCAGCGTCTGGGCGCGCGCGCGCTGATCTTCGGCGAGAGCCGAGAGGGCCTGCTCGTCGGGCGTGTAGCGCTCCTCCGACGCGACCTCCCCCAGCAGAACCCGCCCGTCGTGCGTCCGCACCTCGACGAGGTCGCCGGGCCAGAAGGTCTTGCCGCCCTGCACGACCACCAGGAGCAGCAGCCCGAGGATCATCAAGAGGCACATCGCGAGCGCGCCGCCCGTGAGCCAGACCTGCGACTCGCCGGCCGAGAAGAGCGACGTGGCCCGACGGCGGGGTCGGCGCAGGGCTCGTGCGGGGGCGGCGGCGGGCGGCAGCGGGGGTGTGGCGAGGGACGTGCTCACAGCTGGAAGGCCCGCTTGCGGAAGCGCTGCCGCACGACCTCGGCGAACGTGTTCAGCACGAAGGTGATGGCGAAGAGCGTGAAGGCGGCCAGGAACAGGACGCGGTAGTGCGTGCCCCCCACGACCGCCTCCGGCATCTCCGTGGCGATGTTCGCCGAGAGCGTGCGGAACCCGTTGAAGACGTTCCACTCCAGAACCGAGGTGTTGCCCGCCGCCATCAGCACGATCATCGTCTCGCCCACGGCTCGACCCAGGCCGATCATCACGGCCGAGAACAGACCGCTCATCGCCGTGGGGATGACGATGCGCGTAGCGGTCTGCCACGGCGTGGCGCCGGCGGCCAGCGAGCCCAGGCGCAGCTGGTGGGGAACGCTCGAGAGAGCATCCTCCGCGAGCGTGTAGATGATGGGGATGATGGCAAACCCCATCAGGAAGCCCACCACCAGCGCGTTGCGCTGCACCGGGCTGCCCATGATGGCGCCCTCGCCCCGCGAGGCGTGCTCGAAGGAGCCGCGTGGGTCCATCCCCGTGCCCGTGACCAGCCAGCCCAACGCCACGGCCACGAGGACCGCCGCCACGGCTCCTGCCGCCAGCTTGACCAGCGCCGCCACCGCGCACTGCGGGCGGGACCAGCCTGTGGAGGCCTGCCGGATCCAGGGGTTCACCCAGCGCGCCATGCCGAAGATCACCAGCACCACGGCGAAGGGCAGCAGCAGGTAGGTCCACCCGCCGTCCGCGCCCGCGAGATGCGCCTCGCGGACCTGCTCGACCTGCTGCGTGGTCAAGAGCGGCACGTTGCCGATCGCGGGTAGCTTGCCCGAGGCCTGGGCTCCGGCCTCGAGCGCCAGCTCGGCGGCCTGGTCGCGGCTCAGCCCGTCGGGCAGCGTCCAGCCGGCCGCGGCCAGCTCGCCGCTGGAGACCTCGTGGTTGAGCCAGGCGCCCAGGTCGCCGCGGAACAGGGCCCGTTCGACCGCCGGCGCCAAAGCGCTGGAGAACAGGATCGAGAGCGGGAAGATGGCCACCAGGCAGGCCAGCCGCGGCGCGCCGGAGAGTCGGATGGCGAGGTGGTTGGGCAGCAGCTGCCAGAGGTGCGCGCCCAGGAGCAGCAGCGTAGGCAGCACCAGGAACCAGGTCAGGACGGTGGGCACCACCCCCTGCACGAACGGCGCCACCACGATCGCGGCCAGGAATCCCAGCACCACGCTAGGCAGGCTGGCCATGATCTCGATCACCGACTTGACCGAGTTGCGCAGGCGCGCGCTCAGGAATTCGCTGGTGAAGACCGCCGCCAGCAACGCGATCGGCAATCCGAAGAGCATCGAGTAGACGGTGGCCTTGAGCGTGCCGAAGATCAACGGCACCAGGCCCAGCTTGGGCTCGAAGTCGTCGGTGCCGCCGGTGGACTGCCACACGTGCTCCGGCTTCTCGAGCCCCTCGTACCAGACCTTGCCGAACACCGAGACCAAGCTGCCCTCGGGGTGGCGGGCGTGGAATTTCCAGACCGTGAGCCCCGCCGCCGTGCGCCCGAAGATGGCGTCTTCCTTGGGCGAGAGTCCGACGGCGAGCACGGGCAGCTGACCGTGCCGAACCTCGCTCAGGCCCCGGACAGCGGTCACCTGGAAGACGCGCGCCGAGCCGTCCCCGTAGCCCACGGCCAGCACGCGGTTGCGCTGGCCCGCCGAGAGCGAGCGCACCGGCGAGCTCGGGCCCTCGAGCGCATGGGCCGCCAGCAGCACCGACCCGTCGGCGGTCGTGGTCCCGTAGGGCTTGGTGCGAAACCACCCCTGGGCCAGGCCGCCCGAGTCGCCGATCACGAGCGTGGTGCGTCCGAGCACCCACGCGACCGCCGTGACGCGCCGCGCCGGATCGGCCACGACGTCGAGGGTCTCGACGAGCTGCGCGGTCTCGAGGTCGCGCGTGTCGAAGCGCAGCGTCCGACCATCCGGCCAAATCAGGTAGACGTTGTCGCCCGCCCCGGGCACGGTCCCGGCGAAGGGCAGGCCCGCGCCGGCCGTCCGCTCGTAGACCAGCTCCACGGACTCGCGCGTGATCTTGGG
>JANOFW010000008.1:0-13622 GCA_031413835.1 Planctomycetia bacterium | reverse complement strand
GCCCTTGTCGGCCGCGACCACGAGGTAGGCATCGTCGGCGTCGCGCCGGACCACGTCCTTGGGCGGGATCACGCGCGCGCCGTCGAGGTTGTCGGTGACGTCCAAGAGGCCGGCGAGGAACGTCTTGTAGCAGTGGACCGCCTCGATCTGGAGCTCGTCGCGGCCCTCCGGAGCCTGCTTGAGCACGAAGCCGCCCTTGCTGCCCACGGGCACGATCACCGCGTTCTTGACCATCTGCGCCTTCATCAGGCCCAGGACCTCGGTGCGGAAGTCCTCGCGACGGTCCGACCAGCGCAGGCCGCCGCGCGCGACCATGCCGCCGCGCAGGTGGATGGCCTCGAAGCGCGTGCTGTAGACCCAGATCTCGCGGAAGGGCCGCGGCAGGGGGAGGTCGTCGAGTCGGGAGGAGTCGAGCTTGAACGAGATGTAGGACTTCGCGCGGCCCTCGGCGTCGGGCTGGTAGGCGTTCGTGCGGAGGGTGGACTCGATGGCGTTGAGGTAGCGACGCAGGATGCGGTCTTCGTCGAGGTTGGTGACGGCGTCCAGCCGCCGGGTCAGCTGCTGCACCAGCGCCTGCGCCTCGGCCTCGCGCTCGGCGCCGCGGGCGGGGTCGAACC
Organism: Planctomycetia bacterium; assembly: GCA_031413835.1. Taxonomy (GTDB): domain Bacteria; phylum Planctomycetota; class PLA2; order PLA2; family JAEUHO01; genus CAXQZU01. The sequence continues at coordinate 13,005 of JANOFW010000008.1, read as the reverse complement.
GGCGCTGGAAGAGCTGGACGAGCAGGCGCGCCACCTCGGCGTTGCGGCCCAGCGTCTCCTCCATGTACTGCTGGCTGAAGGGGATGCCGGCCTGGCGCAGGTACTTGCACAGCGCGCGCAACAGCGTGACCTCGCGCGCGACGAGGCCCGCGCCCAGGATCAGCCGGTTGAAGCCGTCGTTCTCCATGGCCCCGGTCCACACCTGGCTGAAGGCCTCCTGGAAGGGCCCGCGCGCGGCCTCGACGTCGATCTCGCGGCCGTCGGTCGTGAGCATGTCGAAGTCGCGGATGCGCACGTGCCCCGCGGCCCCGGCCGGCGCGACGTCGTGGGGGATCTCCTCCAGCACGCGTACGCCCATGTTCTCGAGCATCGGCAGCACCTCGCTCAGCGGCGCGGCGCGGCCGGTGAAGTAGATCTTGAAGCGCAACGACGTCTTCGGCGCGCCCGCGGCCCGATCCAGGTGCATGGCCAGACCGCCGGCGCGCAGTGCCTCCTCGACATGCAGCGCGTCCTCGGCGCCCACGGCGGGTCCATTGAGGTCCTGGTAGGCCGGCGAGAAGGCCTGGGCGAACCGACGGAAGCGCTCGAGCGCCTCCGCCCGGGGGCTCTGGGCCAGCATGCAGCTGAGCATGCGCTCCGACCAGGAGCGGGCCGTCTCCTGCAGGCGCTCCTCGACCGCCGCATCGTCCACGTCTCGGGGAGCGTCCGGGGCAAGCCCCACGAGGAAGTGCACCCGCGAGAGCACGTCGCCGGTGTTCGTGGTGAACGTCGTCACCGTGCCGCCGTAGGCCTTCTCGAGCACCTGGGCGAAGCGCCGGCGCAGATTCGAGTCGTAGCGGTCGCGTGGGGCGAAGACCAGGCAGGACACGAAGCGCCCGAGGGCGTCACGGCGCGTGAACAGAGCCACCCGCGAGCGATCCTGCAGGTCGAGGATGCCGGTGGCCAGGTCGAAGAGCTCATCGGCGGTGACCTGGAACAGCTCGTCGCGCGGGTAGGTCTCGAGGATGTGGAGCAGCTGCTTGCCGCGGTGGCCGTCGAGCGGTACGCCGGCGCGCTCCAGCACCGCCTCCACCTTGGGCGCGAGCAGGGGGATCTGGCGCGGGCTGGCCGCGTAGACGCTGAGCGGGAACAGCCCGACCAGCGTCCGCTCGCCCACGACCCGGCCTGCGGCGTCGAGGGCCGGGAGCGTGACGACATCGAGCGGGGCGGGGCGGTGCACCGGCGAGCGTCGGCTGGCCTTGGCCACGCGCAGCGCCTCGGGCTTGAGCAGCGCCGTGCGGACGGCCTCGGGAAGCGCGGGGAGGCGCAGCAGGCCGTCGAACAGGGTGAACTGCTCGTCGCGCAGGAGGCCCAGGGCGGAGCTCGGCACGAGGCGCGCGCGGGCCTCGTCGCCCGTGCCCTCGAAGGCGGTCTCGCGGTAGCCCAGCAGCACGAAGTGGCCGTCGGCGAGCCAATGCAGGAACGCGCTCGCCGCCTCGCGTTCGGCGGCGGGCAGCGCCGCGGGGCCGCGGCCCAGGTCGGCCGCCAGGGCTGCCAGGCGCTGCCGTAGGGCGGGCAAGTCGTCCATCGCGCGGCGGACCGAAGCCAGCACCTGCTCGACCCCGCCGCGGATGGCCTCGTGCGTCTCGGGGGGCTGCTCGGAGAGCCGGATCTGGATCACCGACTCGCGCAGCCCGCCGGAAGGCGACGCGCCGGCCTCGTGCAGCTCACGGCGCCGCCCGGCGGCGTCCCGCGTCACCTGCACCACGGGGTGGACGATGAGGCGCACCTCGCGCTCGCCCGTGTTGAGGTAGGCGCACATGCTGTCCACGAGGTGGGGCATGTCGTCGTTGACGGCCTCGACGATGGTGTGCGGCGAGGTCCAACCGTCCCTGGCCTGGGTGGGCTGGTAGACGCGGACCTTGGCCGCGCCCGGGTGGCGCTCGGCGGCGAACGCCCAGAGCCCCAGGGCGCCGCCGCAGAGATTCTCGGCGGACTCGCCCAGGAGATCGCGCGGCGGGGCGCCGGCGTAGAGCTGGCGTACCCAGCGCGCCACGGAGGCCGCCTCAGCGGCGGCGACCCGGCTCCCCACGCAACGCACCACGCCATCCACGAGCGTGCGCTTGACGGCTTCGAGCTTCTGGGCCATGACGGCTCCTCCGCGGCAGCCCCAGAGGCTAGCCCAGCCGGGCGGGAAGGCTTAGCAGCGCCGTGGGGCTCGCCCTCCACGTGGCGCCGCGCGTTTGGGGTGCGGTACCGTACGCGGGCATGCGGCCCGGGCCTCCCCACGAACGCGCATTTTGCTGGCGGTCCCTGTGGGCGCCCCTCGCGGCGCTGCCGTGGAGCGTCGCGCTGTCGGGCTGCGGCGACCTGCTCGGCTCGGGAGCATCGCCGGAGGCGGAGGCCCCGGCGCGCACGTCACTCGCCGAGCAGGCCCGGAGTCGGCAGGAGCAGGCGGCGACCCACTTTGGCGTGCCGCTGGAGACTCGGGATGCGCGCGGCGTGCGCTACCGGCTTGTGCCACCCGGCTCCTTCCGCATGGGCTCGGCTGCGGGGGAGCCCGGTCGCCGCGACGACGAGGCCCAATACGTTGCGACGCTGCTCGTCCCGTACTACCTCCAGGCGACCGAGGCCACCTGGGGCGAGGTGCGCGCGTTTGACCCCGGACTCTGCCCGCCGGCATCCCAGGAAGGCGACGACCGCCCCGCGCACGGGCTGACGCACGACCAGGTCCAAGCCTTCATCGACTGGGTGAATGCCGCCGACCCGACCTGGTACCACCGCCTACCCAGCGAGGCCGAGTGGGAGCTGGCCTGCCGCGCCGGCAGCGAGGCCGCTTGGAGCAGCGGCGCCACGATGCCCGAGGACGCTTGGGCAGGCGTCACGGGAGGGGCGCCACGCGTCGTCGGTCTGGGCCGTCCCAACGGGTACGGGCTCCACGACATGCACGGCAACGTCGCCGAGTGGTGTCGACCCTGGTACGCGGCCTACCCGGCGTGCGCGAGCGACCTGCCGGTGGGCCCGCTGCACGGGGTGGAGAGGGTGGTTCGGGGAGGTTCGTGGGCGGATCGTCCCGCGGCAGCTCGCTCCGCCGCTCGGGCGCATCAGGGGCCGCAGGTGGTCGATCGTCGCGTTGGGTTCCGTCTGCTGCTGGAGGCGGGGTACGCCGTGCCTGGCCTGGGCTCCCATCGGTTGCGGGTCCAGACCTACACCGGGGAGATCGGCACGCCGGACCGTACGGCGCGGCCCGGCTATCGCCTGCGGCTCGTGAGCGTGCCGGAGCGCTTGATGGCCCGACAGGAGGATCGACCGATTCGCTGGCGGGAACTCGAGGCGGTTACGCCGCTTGAGCTCCAGGTGCTGCCCGGCCGGTACTACCTGCAGGCATGGCGCCTGGATGGCGAGCACGTGGTGCGGGGCGCCGAGCGGAAGTTCATGGTTCCGGACGACCTCCCCGAGGTCGATGTAGAGATCCCGCCCGGGTAGCGTCGGCGCGTCGGACGGCGCAAGCCGCGGGTATCCTCCCGCCATGCTCCTGATCCCGATCGGCGACGAGCCCAACGACCACGTCCGGCGTCCGATCGTGACGTACCTGCTGATCGGCGCCAATCTCGCCATCTATGCGTGGCTGTTCTGGCGGAGCGGCGGCGACGCCAGCCGGTTGCCCGAGCTGCTCCGGCCCTTGGGCTACATCGAGGACCAGGGGCGGCCGGAGACGATCCTGACCCACATGTTCGTCCACGCGGGCTGGATGCACGTCCTGGGCAACATGCTGTTCCTGTGGATCTTCGGCGACAACGTGGAGTCGCGCCTCGGGCATGTCGGCTTCCTGGCTGCCTACCTCGCCACGGGGGTGGCCGCGCTCTTCGCTCATGTCCTGCTCGGCGGTGGACCCACGAACGAACCCCTGGTGGGGGCCTCGGGAGCCGTCAGCGGCGTCCAGGGGCTCTACTTCGTGGCGTGCCCGGGAGCCCGCGTCCGGCTCTTCTTCTGGCTGCTCTACGTCGTGCGCGTCTTCCTTGTGCCGGCGCGCGGGGTCATGATCGCGTGGTTCGTGCTCAACGACATCCTGCCCGTGCTCCTGCGCGGCCCGGAGGATCGTGTGGCGCATTGGGCCCACCTGGGCGGGTTCGGGGTCGGCCTGCTGCTCATGGCGGTCCTCGTTCCGTGGTTTGGCCGCAACGAGCCCCCTCCACGGCCCAGCTTGCGGGAGCGCTACCCCACACGTCATCGCACGCGGGACTGGTGATGCGCGGGGCACCGTGACACTGCCGGACTTGCTTCCGCTGCGCGTGGCCACGCCGCCGTCGTGGGCCGACCTGGCCCTCGGCGCGCCCCTTGTCCTGCTCAACGACCACGCGCACCTGGAGAAGAAGGCCGCCGCCAACGCGCTCGGACTGCTCAATCGCTGGCCCAAGGAACCCACCGATCAACGCACGCGCAAGGCCGGCGCGGAGTGGGTGCGGCTGCTCGCGGCCGTCGCCCGCGACGAGACAGAGCACCTGGCGCGAGTTCTGCGCCTGCTCGAGCGCCGCGGCGGGAGCATGTCACGCGGTCATCGCAACGGCTATGCGGCGCAGCTCCACCGCCATGTCCGGGTGGGCCAGGGCCTGGCCGAGGTGCAGGATCTGCTGTGCGTCTCGGCGCTCATCGAGGCGCGCTCATGCGAGCGATTTGCCCTGCTCGGCGCCGCCACCCAGGAGCCAGACCTGCTCGCTCTGTACCACGCGCTGGAGCGATCGGAGCGCGGCCATCACCGAGTCTTCCTCGACCTGGCGACGAGCCTGCCGGGAGCCCCGGACACCCCGGGACGCTGGTCCACCTGGCTCGACCTCGAGGCTGCCGCGATCGCTTCGCAGCCACCTGGCCCCACGATGCACGCCGGGTGGTGCGGGCCGGCGCAGTGATCAGAAGTCGCCCGTCGGCCGGCCGCGCTCACTTCGGCGGCCCGGTGCTCCCGCGCGGACGGTCGAGCGGTCCCAGGTCCGCGCCACCACGCGTGGCGAAGCGTCGTGCCCCGGGAGGCCCGACGATCGCGATGCGCCCCTTGTCGAGCAGGCGGTGATGTCTCGGGCAGAGCAGGATCAGGTTGTCCAGCTCCTGGTCGCCGCCCCGGGCCTTCGCCAGCAGGTGCGCCCGCTGGAGCCAGACCATGTGGTCGCAGCGCGGCACCGAGCAGCGGCCGGCGAAGCGGAGGTCGAGTGCGCGATCCACTTCGGCCGGCACGGCGCGTCCGGGGACGCCGCGCGTGTGCGGCAGCCGGCGCTTGCCGGCCCGGCGCCGTCGCGGGTCGATCGCGTCCAGCAGGAAGCTGACGCTGCGCTCGACGGTCTCGCTGTGGCACAGCAGGCGCTCTTCCTTGCGCGACAGCAGGGTGCGCGCCCGCTCGAGGGCGTCGCGCCCGCGGCCCGAGAGGTGGATGGTCACCTCCATCACGGGCCCGCCTTCGCGGCGCTCGGCGATGCGCCGGCGCACGATGCGCGCCACCCGCTGCGCCGACAGCTCGGCCGCCTGGGCCACCAGGTCTTCCCCCGGGAGCTGGAGCGTGGGATCGAGCACGACGTCGCGGAGCGCCGCCACTGCGGCGATGCTCAAGCGGCCCGCGCGCACATCGGCGGCCAGGCTGGGGCGCTGGGCGACAGCCTGCGCCACGCGCAGCAGCTTGCGCGTCTCGGCCGCCGCCAGGCCGTTGTGCTCGCCGAGCTCCGCCAGCGAGGCGCAGCCGGCCACCAGCCAGTGCCGGCACGCTTCCAGCGCTTCGAGGGCTCGGGCCGCAGACAGCTGGGCGGTCCGGGTGGCCGCCACGGCCGCTTGCAGCTGCTCGAGAGCCCGGGGGTTGAGCCGGGGGCCGGGTGTGGGGGAGGCGATGCTCATGGCACACCTCTCCTCCGCCACGGGCTGTTCGGCGGTAACGGGAAAAAAACGCGTGGCGGCGCCAGCCCGCAGGACGCAGCGCCGCCCGCTCCGCCCTACTTCTGCACCACCACCAGGGTGCGATCGACCCCCTCGACGGCCACCTCCTGCCGGGAGCCGTCGGGCCAGCGCACTAGAAGCGCCTCGACGGCCGCCAGCGGCCCCAAGCCGAAGGTGGCCGTCGGCTCGACCTGCGACAGGTAGCTGCGCGTGGGCGAGACCCAGCGCCTCTGGGCGACCCCGCCCGCGCGCAGGGTGAGCGTCGCGCCTAGCGCGTCACGGTCCGGCCCGCGCCCCACCAGGCGTACCCGCAGCCAGTGGTGGCCCAGCGCCTGCTCGTTGCGCAGCAGCAGCGGGACGTCCCCGCATTGCGTGATGAGCAGGTCGAGGTCGCCGTCGCCGTCGATGTCGGCATAGGCCGCCCCGCGCCCCACGACCGGGCGCGAGAGGTCGCCCACCTTGTCGCGCGGCACCTCCCCGAAGCAGGCCCGCGCCTGCGGGCCGAGGTTCCAGAAGAGCTGCGAGGGCTGGCGGTACTTCTGGCTCCGCTGCACCTGCTCGATCTCCTCCTCGAGGTGACCGTTGGTCTGGAAGAAGTCCAGCCGACCGTCGAGGTCGTAGTCGAGGAACAGCACCCCGAACTTGAGCGCCTGGCGGCTGGGCGCCCCGAGGCCCTCGGCGATGGTCTCGTCGGAGAATCGCCACGGGTCGCGCGGCGCCACGTAGAGCGAGGTCATTTCGTTGGCGAAGTTGCCCACCGCGATGGCGAGCGCGCCATCGTTGCGCGGGTCGGCGGCGTCCACGCCCATGGCGCCGGTGCTGTTGCCTTGCGCGTCGTAGGCCACGCCGCTGCGCGAGCCGACCTCCTCGAAGGTGCCGTCCCCTCGGTTCTTGAACAGGAAGTTGGGCGTCGTGTCGTTGGCCACGAAGACATCGACCGCGCCGTCGCCGCCCACGTCCACGAACGCCAGGCCGAGCGCCTTGCTCACCGGCACGCCCGTGTCGGCGTTGCGCACGAGGAGGCCGGCCGCCTCCGAGACGTCGCTGAAGCGCAGGCCGCCCTCGTTGCGGTAGAGGCGGCAGAAGGAGCCCGCGTAGTTCTTCGGCGGCCCGAAGGCGCGATGCGTGCCGTCGAGCGTGTAGTTGATCTCTCGGTCGAGCTCGCGCGACCAGCGCACGTAGGAGCAGACGAACAGGTCGAGGTCGCCGTCCTGGTCCGCGTCGAAGCAGCCCGCGCCGCTGGTCCAACCCCCGGCGTCACCGGCCACCCCGGCCTCGGTCGTCACCTCGACGAAGCGCTCGGGGTCGCGCCGGAACAGGCGGTTGCCGCCTACGCCGGTGAAGCACAGGTCGCGGTCGCCGTCGCCGTCGAGGTCGCCCACGGCCACGCCCATGCCGTAGAACGAGACATCGAGCCCGAAGGCCCGCGTGACGTCCTCGAAGCGGCCCGCACCGTCGTTGCGGTAGAGCGCGGGCGTCGGCGGGGGGCCGGCGGGCGCCTCGTCGCCCGGCCACCACGCGCCGTTCACCAGCAGCAGATCGGGGTCGCCGTCGTCCTCGAGGTCGAAGAAGGCGCAGCCCGGCCCCATCGTCTCCGGCAGCCACTTCTGGCCCGTACCCCCGGTGACGTGGCGCCAGGTGATCCCGGCCGCGGCGGTGACGTCGGTGAAGCGCACATCGGGCGCCGTGGCCGCCTTCTCGCGCACCGTCGGCGGCGTGACCGGCTCGGCGCGTTCGGGCGGCGCCGCGTCGGGCCCACGCGTCAGCCACCACGCCAGACCGCCCGCGATCGCCAGCACGACCAGCACCAGCAGCGAGAGGCGGAAGGCCTTCCCGATGACGGCGTCGTCGAGCGGTGCGTCCTCCTGAGGTCCGGGGGGCGCGGGGGGCGGGGCCTCGCTCATCGCGGCAGCTCGTAGGCGCCCTCGCGGCCCAGGTCGTAGAGCACCACGGCCTCGGCGGCGCGGTCGGCGGCCGGGTAGCGCGCGCGCGCCAGGGTGATCGCGCGGTCGGAGGCGTTGTCGTCGGGCTTGTAGCGCGCGTGCTCGGCCCGGTGGTGCGCGGCCTGGGCGCTCTCCCCCAGGTCTTCGAACAGCAGCGAGAGTCCGTAGTGGGCGTCCATGTTCTCGGGGTCGAGCGCCAGCGCCCGCTGGTGCCAGCCGACGGCCTCGCGCAGCAGCACCTCCCGATCGGCCGCCCGCGCCTCGCCGCGCTCTTGCTTGGAGCGCTCGAAGAGCGTACGCGCGAGCTCGTTGAGCACGCGGTAGTCCTTGGAGAAGTCGAACCCGCGCGTGCGCGTCTCCTCGGTGTCCATCGTGACAACCCTGCGGAAGGACAGGATGGCGGCGTCGAGGTCGCCGTTCTGCTTGCTCACCAGGCCCGAGTGCCAGGCCACCGACCAGGGGGGCGCGGGGGGCGTGAAGGCGGCCGCCTTCGCCAGCGCCTCGGCGGCTTCGTCGAGCCGGCCCTCCTTGAGGTAGACGCGCGCACGGTTGAGCGGGCCGTCGGGCCGACCGAGGCGCTCGACCTCGGCGAAGGCGTCCTCCGCCTGGCGCAGCTCTCCCTTGTGGGGGCCGGTGTCGGAGCCCTTCTGCAGCGCGCCGATGCCGTAGTCGTTCCAACGCTGCCAGAGCGGGATCTTCGACTCCGGGTTCGCGGCCCCCGCCCCCGCGGCCCCCGCCCCTGCGGCCCCCGCCACCGGGAACACGACCCGGTCCGTCGCCAGCGTCATGATCGGCAGGTCGTTGCCGCGGAAGGCCTCGCCCTGGAACAGGCGCATGTAGGTCGTGTCGAACTTGCGGTAACGCAGCGCCACCTCCACGGTGACCGACCCGCTCACGTCCGCAGGCACGCGCAGCACGTAGTGCACGACATCGGCGGCCCCCGGGCCGATCTGGTGGTTGTAGAGCGGCAGGAAAATGTCCTCGGCATTGCGTCGGTCGATGCGCTTGCCTTCTCGGTCGATCACGAAGGCGTTGACGAAGTGCGACCAGGGGTCGACCTCGCCGTCCTGTCCCTTGCCGCCGCTGCGCCCGATCACGCGCTCGCCGGAGGTCACGGTCACGTCCAGCCAGACCTCGTTGCTGTCGGCCGTGCCCTGGGTGAAGAGATGGCCCATCTTCAACGTGCGGATCACCGTCTCGAGCAGGTAGCTCGCGCCCGGCGTGAGGGCCGGCACGGCGGGCCGCAGCGGCGCCGTGAGCGCGCCGTCGAGCGTGCCGCCCTCGCGCAGGCCGAAGAGGTCCACGCGCATCACGCCTTCGTTGAAGGCGGCGTGCTTCTCGTTCACCCAGGCGGGCATCTTCTCCAGGTGCGGGATGGCCGTGTTGGCCGAGGGGAACTGGTGGTCGTGCACCTGCAGGCGCCCGACCTTGGCGAAGTCCTTGGCGCCGAAGTCCTGGCTGTCGTGGAGCGGCATGTGGCAGGTGTTGCAGGAGGTCTCGGCCTTGGGCGGGTAGTAGAAGGAGGTGATGCCGTGGCCGGAGACGCCGCTGAGCAGGAAGGCGTCGTAGTGGTTCTGCCCACGCAGCCACTTGTAGTCGTTGAGCTCGGGCGGCAGGTGCACCTTGTGGCAGGTGGCGCAGAACTCGGCCGTCTTGTGGAAGGGCTTCAAGAACGTGCGCTTGTGGAACTCGGGCTTGCTCAGGATCATCTGCCGGTTGATCCAGCGCAGCAGCGGGTTCTCGTCGTTGGCGAAGGGGTAGTGCTGCGCCTCCTCGATCGTGTAGGAGGCGTTGCCCTTCACGCTGTTGATCGCCGTGATCGAGTGGCAGACCGTGCAGGTGATGCCGGCCTGCGCCAGCGGGTCGCTCTTGAGGTCGTAGGCCGGGTCGTCGAACTTCTTGTCTTCGAAGGCACCGCTGAAGAACGGCACCGGGTCGTGGCAGCCGGCGCAGAAGCGCGAGCCGCGCACGTGGCCGTCGCGCTCGAAGAGCATCTTGCGCGTGTTCTTGACGCTGAAGAGGTAGGGTTCGTTGTTGAACGACGAGAAGCGGTGGACGCTGTGGGACCAGTTCTTGTGGATGTCGGCGTGGCATTGCAGGCAGTAGCGGTCGTTGAGCATGGCCTGAGCCGGGATGAACTTGCCCGTGGCCGTGAGCGCTTGCGAGGGGAAGAAGTACTGAGCGCCGGCCTTGGGGCCCACGGCTTGAGCGCGCGGGTCTTGCGCATGGAGCAGCGCCATGACGCCGGCGAAGATCGCGGCCACGCCCGCCCAGGCGAGGCCCACCTTCCAGCGGATGCGCTTGCCCGCCAGGCGGTGGAGCACGTAGAGCCACACGATCAGGAGCGGGCCTCCCACGTGCGCCCAGTAGACGACCTGCAGCGCACTCGGGTCCTGGAGCGGAGTGAAGCCCTGGAAGCGCACCAGCAGGAAGCCGCTCACGAGCGTGACCAGGGTGGCTGCCAGCAACGCCGCGCCGGCCCGTACCGCACGGCGGTTGGGGCGGTCGTGGGCGGCCTTCCAGTGGACGACGACGAAGATCAGCGCCGGCACGGTCAGCAGGACGCCCAGCAGGATGTGGGCGAAGTGCATGTGGAAGTAGAAGGGGGTCTGGAGCAGCCGGCCCGTGACCCACTCGAGGAAGGTGATCGTCCCCAGATAGAGGGAGTTCACCGAGAGCAGCGCGAACAGGCCCAGGATCACCGCCAGCACCTTCATCAGGCGCGGGCCCACCACGGGCACGTAGGTCTTGCGCTTGGGGGCCGGGGGGAGCTGGCGTTGGGTGGGGGAGGTCATGGGGTCGGGTCGGAGCGAGGGGAGCCGCAGGTCGGCACGCCCATCTTCCACGCAGGGGGGCAGGGGCAAAGCGCCCCCCGGCCCCCTGAAACGCGGGCGGGCGCGGGCCTGTTCCCAGGGGGGCCGGGGGGCGCTTCGCCGGCGGTCCTGCCGTACAACCTGCGCTCCCGCTTCGCGGCCCGTTCGCGAGACAGCGCCATGCCCCAGCACCTCCACCCCGCCCTGCACCAGCCGCCCCTGCCGCAGGCGAGCCTGATCCTGGCCGAGGCGCCGGGCGCCGACGCCGTCGAGATGGACGCCGTCTTCGTGGGCGGGGGGCCCGCCGGGCTGGCGGGGGCCCTCGAGCTGGCGCGCCTCGTGGCCGAGGACAAGGCCCGGGGCGGGGGCCTCGCCGAGGTCAACATCGCGGTGCTCGAGAAGGCCGAGGAGCTGGGACAGCACTGCCTCTCGGGCGCGGTCGTCAACCCCCGCGCGTTCCGCGAGCTGTTTCCCGACCTCAAGGACGAGGACTTCCCCTTCCGCGCTCCCGTGACGGGCGAGCGGGTCTACGTGCTCTCCGAGCGGCGCGCCTGGCGCATACCCACGCCGCCGCCGATGCACAACCACGGCAACTACATCGGCTCGATCAGCGAGATGGTGCGCTGGCTGGGCAAGCAGGCGGAGGAGCGCGGCGTCAACCTCTTCACCGGCTTCCCCGTGCGCTCGCTGCTGACCGAGGGCTCGCGCGTGGTGGGCGTGCGAACCAGCGCCTCGGGCTTGAAGCGCGACGGCACGCCCGGTCCCGGTGCGCAGCCGCCCACCGACATCAAGGCCCAGGTGGTGGCGCTGGCCGAAGGCAGCCGCGGCCCGCTCACCCAGGCCTGGACTGCCTGGCAGGGCGTGGGCTCGCAGAACCCGCAGATCTTCGCCCTGGGGGTGAAGGAGATCTGGGAGACGAAGACCCCGCTCGACGCCGTGGTCCACACCATGGGCTGGCCCGTGCCCCCCGGCGCCTTCGGCGGCTCGTTCTGCTACCCGCTCGAGCCGCGCGTGCTCGCGCTGGGCCTCGTGGTGGGCCTGGACGCCCCGACCACGAACCTCGACGTGCATCGCCTGCTGCAGCGCCTCAAGACCCATCCCTTCTTCCGGCGTCTGCTCGAGGGCGGAGAGCTCGTCGAGTGGGGAGCCAAGACCATCCCCGAAGGCGGCTGGTACTCCCTGCCGCAGCGCCTCCACGGCGACGGCCTGCTGCTGCTGGGCGACGCGGCCGGGTTCGTGGACGTGGCGGCCTTGAAGGGCATCCACTACGCCATGCAGACCGGCATCGAGGCCGGGCGCGCCATCTTCCGTGCGCTCAAGCGGGGCGACACCTCGCGCGCGTCCCTGGCCTCCTACGACACGGCCCTCGAGGCCTCCTACGTGGCCAAGGACCTCCAGCGGCGGCGCAACATGCGCCTGGCGTTCAAGGGCGGGTTCCTCTCTGGCGCCGTCAAGGCCGGCCTGATGACGCTCACCAGGGGGCGCGTGCCGGGCGGCAGAATCGAGATCGAGGCGGACGTGGCCGAGACCCGCGAGGTCGTGGCTCCCGAGGCTTTCGCGCCCGACGGCAAGCTGACCATCAGCAAGCTTGACGGCGTCTTCAAGTCCGGCAACGCCACCCGCGACGACATCCCCTCGCACCTCATCGTGGGCCCGGACGTGCCTGCCGCCGTTGCCGACCTCTACGCCAGCCTGTGCCCCGCCGGGGTCTACGAGCGCCGCGGCGACACCCTGGTGGTCAACGCGCCCAACTGCGTGGACTGCAAGGCCACCGACGTGCTCGGGCCGCGCTGGACGCCGCGCGAGGGCGGCAGCGGCCCGCGCTACAAGCGCATGTGAGGCGCCCGGAGCCCGGACTCAAGGTGCCGGGCCCGCCGGTCGATAGGCCCAGCGCAGGCTGTGAGCGCAGGTACTGTGGCACCTCTGGCAGGAGGCCACCCGTGCAGAAACTTCGTTCGTGGATCGGTGTGCTCGTGCTCGTCGGTTTGGCCGCCTGTGGCGGCGGCGGCGGCGCGGCGGACTCAGGAACCCTGGCGCTGTCCATCACAGACGCGCCCTTCCCGGCCACCGAGGGGTGCCTCGCGGCCGCGCTCATCGACGTGGACCGCGTCCAGGCCCGCTCCGGCGAGGGCTTCGTGGACGTGCCCCTGCTGGGGGCGACCGACGGCGTGCTGACCATCGACCTGCTCCAGCTGCGCGCGGGCCTCGCCGACAGTTTGGCCCTGGGTGAGGTGCCCTCCGGCGCCTACGACGAGGTGCGACTGCACATCGTGCGCTCGGTGCTGCAGTTCACCGACGGCTCCCCGGAGGTCGAGTTCAAGGTCCCCAGCGGCGACGCCAGCGGGTTGAAGCTCAAG
>JANOFW010000007.1:0-1851 GCA_031413835.1 Planctomycetia bacterium | reverse complement strand
TCATGCTGCAGAGCCGTCGCCGCATCCTGCAGATCCAGCTGCGCGTGAAGGACGAGGGCTCCGTGGCCGTGTTCGAGCGGGCGTTCGCACCCACGGTGGCCGCGGTGGTGACGGCCCCCGCCGGCGGCCCGGCCGCCGAGGAAGGCGAGGCCGACTACGTCGGCACCTGGGAGCTGGACGGTCAGGCCACGCTGGAGCGCCAGTCTGAGCGCTCGCTTGCCGGGCTGCCCGAGGCCGCGCGCGAGCGCCTGGCGCCGCGCGTGGCGAGCATGGTCGCGCGTCTGACGGCCGACCTCGATGTCGGCCCCGACGGCCTGTTCCGGCTCGTGATCTCGCGGCCACTCCTGGAGGGCGAGGTCAAGAGCACCTCGCAGGGGGCATGGCGCCTGACCGAGGGCCGCCTCGACCTGCGCATGCCGGCCGGCCGCGAGGGTCGCGAGGAGGGCTTCGGGACGCTGGACGCTGCCGGACGGTTGCTGCTGGACCACGACGACTGGGCTCTCGTGCTGCGTCGGGCGCCTCGATAGGCGGCGTGACGCCGTCCCCCCTGTAGTGTCCGCGCCATGCGGAGCACCCCATGAAGTACCGCCGCCTCGGCCGCTCGGGCACGCGCGTGAGCGAGGTGATCCTCGGCTCGTGGCTGACCTTCGGCAGCAGCGTGGACGAAGAGGGCACGCGCGCCTGCGTGCACGCGGCGCTCGACCTCGGCATCCAGACCTTCGACACCGCCGACGTCTACGCCCTGGGCGCCGCCGAGCGTGCGTTGGGCAAGGCGCTGGCGGGCGTGCCGCGCAAGGACGTGGTGCTGGCTACGAAGTGCTTCTGGCCGACCGGACCCGGACCGAACGACCGCGGGCTCTCGCGCAAGCACATCTTCGAGTCGCTGCACGCCAGCCTGGAACGGCTCGGCAGCGACTATGTGGACCTCTACCAGTGCCATCGCTTCGACCCCGACACCCCGCCCGAGGAGACGGTGCGTGCGCTCGAGGACGCGCAGCGCCAGGGCAAGATCCTCGCCTGGGGCGTGAGCATGTGGTCGGCGGCGCACATCCGCGAGGGGCTGGCGCTCGCGCGCACCCTCGGGGGCTACGGGCCGGTGAGCAACCAGCCTGTCTACAGCCTGCTCGACCGCGGCCTCGAGGCCGAGGTGCTGCCCACCTGTCGCGAGCTGGGGCTCGGCCAGATCGTCTTCTCGCCCCTCGCACAGGGGGTGCTCACGGGGAAGTACGACGTCGGTGCGCCGCCGGCGGGCACGCGCGCCGCCGACGCCGAGCGCAGCCGCTTCATGCAGGGCTACCTGGCGCCTGTCAACCTCGCGAAGGTCCAACGCTTCTCGGCCCTGGCGCGCGAGGTCGGCACCACATCGGCGCGCCTGGCCCTCGCTTGGTGCCTGCACCAGCCGGGCATCGACGCCGTGATCGCCGGCGCCACGCGCCCCGAGCAGGTGCGGGAGAACGCAGGCGCCTGCGACGTAGCTTGGGACGACGCGCTCGCTCGGCGTGTGACCAGCCTCTTCGCCTGAGCCGGAGCGCGCGTTCCCGCGCCGGTCGCCGGGGCGGGCATGTCCCCGGCCGTGGGGATGCTGGGGGCTGGAGGCCAGCATGCGCCACCTGTCCGACCTGCTCGCCCCGCTCGCGCTCCCGGCCGTCCACGACGAGGACGCCTGCGCGTTCGGCAGCGGCTCTCCCGTCAGCGGTGGTCCCTCCGAGCCGGGTTGTCCTGCCGCCCCGGACAGCCCGGCGCCGCGCCTCGGGGTGCCCAGGCCCGCCGACGTGGCGCTCGTGCAGGAGCTGGGCGTCGGGCTGCCCGCCGGCCACCTGCACGTCTGGGGCGGGCCCACGGGCGCGGGCA
>JANOFW010000006.1:0-6968 GCA_031413835.1 Planctomycetia bacterium | reverse complement strand
GTCGCTTGAGGAGCACCCGGTCTTCACGGACTACCCCTTCCAGGTGGTGGCCTGCGAAGGCGCCTTCCACGGCCGCACGCTGGGCGCGCTCTCGCTGACGCACAGCAAGCGGGCCCACAAGCTGGGCTACCCGCGCGCTTGGAACGTGCACCACGTGCCGTTCAACGCCCCCGGCGACCCCCTGCGCGCCCTGATCGACGCGCGCGGCATCACCGAGATCCTAGCCGTCCCCGGCGAGCTCAAGCGCGTGCTCCTCGAGCAGCGCCGCATCCCCAAGGACCTCTTCGCCGGCTTCGTGGCCGAGCCCTTCCAGGGCGAGGGTGGCTACGTGCCCGGCGACCCCGGCTTCTTCGCCCGCGTGCGCGCGGTGTGCGACGAGACCGGCGGCCTGCTGGTGCTCGACGAGGTGCAGAGCGTGGGCCGCACGGGCCGGGTCTTCATGGGCGAGCGGCTGGCCGTGCGCCCCGACGTGATCGCCACGGCCAAGAGCATGGTGATCGGCACCACCCTGGCGCGCGCCGAGCTCTCGCAAGCCTGCCACGTGGGCTGGCACAGCAACACCTGGGGCGCGGGGCGGGTCTTCGACACCAACTTCGCCTACACCACCCTCGACACGCTGCTCCACCACCGGGATCCGGTCTTCGGCGGGCTCTCCTACCTCG
This sequence comes from Planctomycetia bacterium, assembly GCA_031413835.1. Lineage (GTDB taxonomy): Bacteria > Planctomycetota > PLA2 > PLA2 > JAEUHO01 > CAXQZU01. The sequence continues at coordinate 6,306 of JANOFW010000006.1, read as the reverse complement.
AGAACGAGGAGGTCAAGGGCCGTCAGCTGCGCGAGGGCTTCGCGCGCCTGGCCGCCAGGCACCCGCGCATCGTCGCCGGCCACCGCGGCCACGGCCTGATGAACGCGCTGCTCGTGCGCCGCCGCGCCGAGTTCGTGAAAGTCGGCTGGTCGCTGGGCGTCAAGCTCCTGGGCTGCGGCTGGAACGCCGAGGTGGCCCCCATCCGCATCCTGGGCCTGGCCGACACCCTGGCCCGCGAGGTAGACGAGCTCCTGCGCCTGCTCGAGAGCATCTGCCAGGTGATGGAACGCTGATCCTCCGGCCGTCGCGCTCGTCCCAGGCGCAGGGAAGGGCGGGTCCCCTGGGAACGCCAGGCTCCAGCCTGGCATCTGGGTCGCGGGCGAGTTGTGCGAACGGAAGATGGCGCGCGCAGCCTCTGGCCGCCCGGTATTCGGACCGCCGCGACCTGTGGGGCAGTACCCCGCAAACCTCGCCTCAACCACAGTCGGCCAGGCTGGAGCCTGGCCTTCCCAGGGGCAGTACCGCGGACGTCACGTCAGCTACACAGTTGAGATTCCGGAGGTCTGACCCGCGGAGTCTCATGCTTCCGCGGCGGGTCAGGCGGCGGAGCGGCGCCGGGCGATGAGCGTGCAGCCGAGGCCGACGAGCGCGAGGAGGACGGCGCACAGGAGCGCGCGCAGCCAGGGGGCCGTGCCCTCCGGGGTGGCCGAGAGGCTCACGGCCGAGCCGGTCTTGGCGCTGAGGAACCAGTAGACGCGGCCCACCTTGGGCAGGTCCACGTCCACGCCCATGAGGCCCACCCGCGGGGCGCCCCCGGGCATGGCGATGTTCGACGCCTGCGCGATGTTGACGTGGTCCGAGACGCCGACTCCGCCAGCGCCTCCCCCTCCACCCCCCGATCCTGCCCTCGGCAGCGCAAAACCCGAGAGCTCACTCCCCAAGGTGGCCGGGTCAAAGGGCGAGGAAAAGCGAAAGTCCAGGAGCCCGTTGATGAAGACATTCTCCGTCCGCGCGCGGAGGTCGCCATCTTCGCCATCGAGGAAGAACACCTTGTCAGGCCCGACCAGAGAGGGCGCGTCGGGCGGCGTGAAGTTGCTGGGAAGCAGGTTGACCTCCTGCCCCCGGTAGAAGGCGATCTTCACGTCGAGGCCGTCGATGCCGAACTGCCGCTGCTGCACCTGCACGCGGCGCAGGGCGTCGTTGAGCGCCAGGTTGTTGCGGTTGTTGTCGAAGTTGATCGTCGCGTCGTCGGCACGCTCCTGCTTGGCCGGGCTCTTGCTCTTGCCCTGCGCCTCGCGGCTCTTGGCTTCGTCCTGCACGTCCACCGTCTTGCGGCGCTCGTCGTCACCGCGGCGCGTGAGCTCGGTCTGCAGGCGCTCCTTGAGCTCGACCAGCTCCTCCTTGCCGGCCTTGTCGAGCGGCACGGACTGGGCGTTGAAGCGCCAGTTGGCGCCCCACTGGACCACCGGGGCGCCCTCCGTCTGCGCCGTGAGGAGGCCCGTGGCGTCCCCGAGCCCGTTCGTCACGCCATCGAGCTGGACCAGCGACTGCCCGGCGCTGTTGGCGCCGCGGTCGGTGTTCTGGACCAGCAGCACCTCGTTCTGGGCCGCGCCCATGTCGATCTGGCACTTCTCGAAGGCGACCCGGTTGCCCTCGGCCAGCTTGACGAGCTCCTGCTCGAGGCCCGCCAGCACCTCCGACTTGCCGCCCAGCTGCTTGTAGGCCTCGACCTGCTTCTTGGCCTCCTCCAGCAGCGGGGCGCCGTTGCTGCAGGCGAACAGGCGCTGGTCGAGCGTGCCGTTCTTGGCCACCTCCAGCACGTCGCGCACCTCGGAGAGCACCACCTGCGCGCGCTCGCCGTAGACGTCGCGCTCCTCGGCGGCCGACATCTTGGTGTCGAACTCGTAGCGCAACGACGTGGGCAGCCACACGGCCACGGCCGTGCGGTCCACGGCGGCACCTTCCACCTTCGGCAGCACGAGCGAGGCATCTCCCCCGTCGTGAAGGGCCGGACCCGCTCGGGCGCGGTAGGTGATCCCGACCTCGTAGCCCGTGCCTCCCAGCGGCACCTTGGGCACGGGCAGCAGGATGCTGCCCCCCTGGCCCGCCAGGGGCTTGATGGGGCGGCCGGCGGCCACTGCGCCGTAGAGCACGGCGCCCTGGGGCAGCTCCAAACGCAGGAACTGACGCGAGCGGTTGTAGACGCGGTAGGCCATGCGCACGCGCGCCTCGCCGTCCAGGCCGAGCACCACCTCCGCCAGAGCCTGGAGCACCACGGCCTGGGCCTGCTCCTGGAGCGCATGGCGCCGCGCCAGCACCGAGAGCGTGTACGGCGCGCGCGCGGCGTAGATCTTGACGACGGCGCTCTCGGAGAGGCCCGTCGGCAGGAAGGGAAGATCGGCCCAGACCGCGGCATCGGGCTGGCCCGAGTCCACAGCCACCACCACCTCGCCGTCCAGGAACGTGCGCACGAGGCCGAACCAACGGGTCGCCTTGACGCCCTCGGGCAGCACGACGCGGATCGGCGCGCCCGCCGGCCAGAGCTGGCCCACGGTCACCTCGATCAGCCCGCTGCGCGGCGACTGGAGACGCACGGTGTAGAGACGCCCCACGACCTCCTTGAGATCGGAGTCGGTCCGCGTGGCGCGCTCGGAGCGCACCTCGCGCAGGTCGCGAGCGCGCACCACGTCGTTCTCGGCCAGCCCGCCGCCGCCGTCGGGCACGAACAGGCTCAGGCGCTCGACCGCGCCGCGGCGCACGTCGAAGAGCACCAGGTGCTCGATACGTTGCTCCTCGTCGCTGGGCGCCACCTGGGTGACCACCACGGCCTCCACCTCCTGCTCGGGGGTGCGCAGGACCAGCGGCAGGCCGGCCTTGACGACCTCCTCCCAGGCGTAGGCGTGCGTGCCGCGCGCGCCCTCGACGTTGGGCGCGAAGGCCGCCAGCCGTTGCGGCAGCTGGGGCTTCAGGCCCGGCAGCGCGCCCGGCGCCGGCTCGACGTCCGGCAGGGTGAACAGCACCAGCTCGCCGCGGTCGGCGGCCGCGCCCACGAGCTCGAGGCGCGGGGCCGTGAGCCCGTCGCGCGTGCCGCCCAGGCGACGCTCGAGGTTCACCGTCACCACCCGCTCGCCCTCGAACAGCTCCCCCAGGCGCACGTGCAGCGTGCGCTCCTCGCCCGCTCCCTCGACCCACCAGGTCTGGAGGTCTGGCGCGGCCACCGCGCGCACCTCCCCGTTGCCCGGCAGCGCGAAGACGAGCTCGCCCAAGGGCGCGCGCAGCACGCTCACGCGCGCCTCGATCAGCGAGCGCACGCGGTCGTCGCCGAAGGTCACGCGCGCGAGCGTGCGCACCTCGACGCGGCTCAGCGCACGTTCGCTCTTGACCGTCAGCGCAGCCGGCCGGGCGGCGAAGCGCCACCCGCCCAGGACGCGCCCCTGGCCGTCGCGCCCGGCCGCGTCGGGCTCCGTGGGGCGACCGGTGCGGAAGAGCGTCCCGCCGGCCTCGGCGTCCAGGCGCAGCGAGGCGTCGCCGTTGACGATCACGAGCCCGCTCTCGCCGGTCGTGTCGCGCACGGCGAGCTCGGGGAGCGACTCGGTCCGCTGCGAGGAGGACGCGGCGCGGAAGGCACGCACGACGAAGGGGAAGCGCCCGTTGGAGAGCGGCTGGTTGAAGACCAGCCTCAGGCGCCCGGAGGCGGTCTCCCAGCGCTGCACGTTCGCGCCGCCGGCCTCGAGCACGTCCACGCCTTCAGGCAGGTCGAGCTCGACGAAGGGCGCGTGGCCCTGCAGCACGTGCAAGTCGAGGCTCACGACGGTCTCGGTGCCGCCGTCGCGCAGGCTGTGCACCGTGCGCGTCTCGGCCCGCGTCCGGACCGCCGCCGGCAGCGTGGCCGGGGTCTTCTCGACCAGCGAGACGTGGACCTGCTCGAGGCGCCCCAGGTAGGCGCGGGCGGCGAAGCTCCCGCCGTCGGCGGGCGAGGTCAGGACCTCGACCCGGCCGGCATTGGAGACGTAGAGGTCGCCGCCGAACTCGCCGGCCGTCACGTCGAGCGTCGCGCCCGCGAAGGGCGGGCCGCCCAGCACCAGGTAGCGTCCCCAGGCCTCGCTGGTCATGGGCACCTGGAACGTGAGCTCGAGGACGTGCTCGCCCTCGCGCTCCAGCGCCACGCGGTAGCGCGCGCCGTCGAGCAGCAGCCGCACGGTCTGGCCGTCGAGCCGCGCCTCGGTGATCGCCAGGCCCGGGAAGGGGAGGTTCACGAGCAGCACACCTCGGCCGCGCTGCGCGAGCACGATCCGCGCCGAGCCCTGGGCCTCCTTGGCGCCGAGATCGAGGCGGTAGGCCACGCTGCGCAAGGCCACCACCTGGCCCAGGGTGACCAGCTCGGGATCACGCTCGGGGAAGGCCTGCCGCTGGAGCTCCAGCCAGGTCGCCAGGGGCACGAAGACCCGGTCGTCGGCCGCCAGCCCCGTGCCGCGCGTGGCATCGTGGGGCACGAACACGGTGCCGGCCGCCGGTGTGGACGGCGAGCGCTCGGCGGCCTCCTCGCTCTCGTCGGCATGGGCCGGCGCGGCGCACGCGAGCGCGAGGGTCACGAGCACCAGCGCCAATGCTCCGGGGGCCGCGGCTCCGGAGGACAACGGGGCGCGGCGCCCGAAGACCAGGCGCGCCAGGCTCCGGAGCATCAGCAGGCCCGCCAGCGCCGTGGCGCCGTCGGCCACGGCCGCGCTCACCAGGGAGCCCTCCGGGCCGAAGGCCACGTGCACGCACAGCGCCACGGCCCCACCCGCCAGCACGGTGAGCCAGCCCGGCAGCCAGCCGCGCCAGATCACCAGCAGGCCGAGTGCGAGCGTGAGCAGCAGCAGCCCCTGCTGGGTTCGGTCGCGACCCTGGCGCGAGACCAACGTGAGCTCGACGCTGCCGCCGCCGCCCACGCGCTGTGCCACGATCTGCACGGGACCCAGGACGACGGGCACGTCGAGCGAGAGCTGACCCTTGCGCGCCTTGCGCGTGAAGCCCGCTTCCGGAGGCCCCTCGCCACCTTCGCCGGGACCCTGACGCGGACCTCCGCCCGCGCGCGCGGCCCCGCCCGCCGGCTTCGCCGCTGCGGGATCGCCTGCCGGCGCGTGCGCCGCCTCCTCCGCCCTCTCCATGTCGCTGTCGGTCTCGTTGTGATCGTCGCCCGGAGCTTCGCCAGGCATCAGGGCCGGGGCCGACTCAGGAGGGGGCGGCGTTGTGGGACCCGAGGCAGGCAGGGTCGTGGCAGGCGGGGCGGGCGCGGGAGGCGGCGGGCGGGTGGGATCGCTCGGTTCCCGCGTGCTCGGCGGCACAGCACCGCCGGGTCCTGAGAAGTCTCGACCTCCGGTGTAGCCAGAGTGCGACTTCCACTCGCTCATGCGCCCCTCGATCCTGCTCTCGATCGACGAGCCCCGTGCCGAGGCGTCCGCGTAGGGCGACGACAGGCTCGCCAGCGCCCCCAGCAGCCAAGGCCGCCGCGCTGGGCCGCTCGTGACGCCCGATGCCCGCAGGTCGCCGCCCACGTGCGCGATCTCAAGGCCGTCCTCGACCGCCAGCAGGTGCGTGGTGTGCAGCACCTCGAGCCCGGGGAACTGCGGTTCCTCGACGGTCAAGGACCCGCCCACGGGGAAGCCCAGGTGCGTGTCGTAGGTCAGGACCACGCGCGTGCGCGCGTCGCGCGCGCGGGCCGTGGGCACGGTGATCAACAGCTGTCCGCGCGGGTCCACCAGGGGCTTGACCGGCGTGCCGTCCACGACGGCCCCGATCAGCTGGCTGCCTGCGGGCAGACGCGCCGCGACGAACTGGCGATCCACGTTGAAGAGGTCGAGCTGGGCGCGGGTGCGCAGGATGCCTTCGGCGCCCACGGCCGTCTGCAACGCCACCTCGGTGGCGATCGCGTCGAGCACGGCGGCTCCGCCGTGCTTCTTGACGCCCAGGGCCAGCGCCGAGCGCTCGCCGGAGAGGCGCAGCACCTCCAGCACCGTGGAGGGGTCCACGGAGGCCTCCGGGGGCAGCTCGGTGATGTCGAGCGTGCGCGCGTCGGTCATCGCCGCCAGCCCGGGCACGCTGACCTCGAGGCCCGTGCTGCGCCGCACGACGATCAGGCGCTCGGCGCGGTCCACCGGCGCACGCGCGGCCAGGACGCGATCGGGCTCGAGGGACCAGTCGTCCTCCGTGCGGTCGAGGAACCACAGCGCCGTCACCAGGTGCGTGCCGATGGCGCGCTGATGCAGGTCGATCTGCCAGCGGTCGTAGCCCGCAGGCACGTCGGCCGGGCGACGCTCGCCCAGC
>JANOFW010000005.1:0-1730 GCA_031413835.1 Planctomycetia bacterium | reverse complement strand
CGTAGAGGATCACGCCCGAGACGAACTCGCTCATGCCCGGCGCGCTGAAGAGCAGGTCGCGGTAGGCGCGGCGGTTCTCCTCGGTGTTCTCCACCTTGATGGAGGCGAAGCGCTTGGCGATCGTGCCCGTGCTCTCGTCGGCGGCGAGGATCCCGCGGCCGGGCTCGAGGATCTGCTGGATCGTCTTCTCGAGGTCCTGCGTGAGGCTCATGGCCGGCTCCGTGCGGGGGGCGGGGGCGCAGGATACGCGGAGGGCGCGCTGCGGGGGAAGGCGAGGGGGGCGCGGGGGGCGGTACCCTCGCGCCCATGGCCGGACGCGTCCCGCTCACCTTCGAGTTGAAGCCCTTCGCGGCGCTCAGCCTGGGCGAGCTGCACGACCTCGTGCGCCTGCGCGAGGAGGTCTTCGTGGTGGGCCAGCGCATCACGGCCGAAGCCGAGTTCGACGGCCGCGATCCAGAGGCCCACCACGTGCTCGGGCGCGATGCGCACGGGACCCTCTTGGCCACCGCGCGGCTCTTCCTCAGCGCCGCGCCGGTCAAGGTGGGGCGCATCTGCGTGGAGACGCGCCTGCAGCGCACCGGGCTGGGCACGGCGCTGATGGCCTTCGTGCACCAGGCGCTGGCCGGACGCGCCGCCGCCATGAGCGCGCAGGCGCACCTCCAGGCCTGGTACGAGCGCCTGGGCTGGAGCGCACAGGGCCCGCTCTACGACGAGTGCGGCATCCCGCACCGTCGCCTGACGCGGACGCCTGTCTAGCGGACGGGCGCCGACGCCGTGAAGGGCGCGGGTCGCGGTGTGGCGGGCGGCGGCGTGCTCGGCAGGATGCGGCGGGCGGGGTCGTAGACGCGGTCCCGGGCCTCTTCGACGCTCGCCACGAAGTCGGCCGGGAGCGTCACGGTCGTCGCGGCGCCCGGCAGCAGGTTCTTCTGCTCGCCCGGGTCTTGGGCCAGGTCGAAGAGCTCCTCGAGCACGCTGTCGTCCTTGGTCTCGTGGGTGATGATGTACTTCCAGGCGAGCGAGCGCGCCGAGGCCAGCAGGGCGTGCGAGCGGCCTTCGGTCATCTGCGGCGGGCGCACCTCCTCCGAGATCACGTGGCGGCCCGGCCCGTCGGCGTCGAGCTGCGCCAGGAAGGAGCGGCCGTCCAGCCCGGCGGGCAGCGCGAAGCCGGCCCAGTCGAAGAAGGTCGGCAAGAGGTCGTGCGAGGCCACCTGCGCGCGCACGAGCCGCGGGCGGTCGAAGGGGGGCGGCCCCTGGATCACCATGGGTACGCGCAGCAGCTCGTCGTAGAGCCAGCGCTGGTGCTGGAGCGCGCCGTGCTCGCCGAAGGCCTCGCCGTGGTCGGCGGAGATCACCAGCAGCGCCTCCTGCGTGAGCCCCAGGCTCTCAAGCTGCGCCAGCGTGCGCGCGAGCAGCCCGTCCACCCAGGTCACGCCGGCCAGGTAGGCCGCGTGGAGCTCGGGGCCCAGGCTGGGGTCGGGCTCGCGCCTGAGGCCGTCGTACATGAAGCCGACGACCTTTGGCATCCAGTAGTCGCGCCGACCGGGCGCCCGGTCGCGCAGCGCGTTCTTGAAGCGCCCGTCGGTGAGCAGCCGGCGCGTGAGGTAGGCCGGGTCGGGGTCGGTGCCCAGATGCCAAAGGTCGTCGGCTTCATGTACGACGGCCTCAGGCGCGAGCCCGACCCCAGCCTGGGCCCCGAGCTCCACGCGGCCTACCTGGCCGGCGTGACCTGG
>JANOFW010000004.1:0-5963 GCA_031413835.1 Planctomycetia bacterium | reverse complement strand
CGTTCAGCTCGCGCCCGATGGCGCGCACCTCGTCCTTGAACAGCTCGCGGAAGGGCTCGAGCAGCTTGAAGCCCATCTTCTCGGGCAGGCCGCCCACGTTGTGGTGCGTCTTGATCGTGACCGACGCGCCGCCGAAGGCCGACTGCGACTCGATCACGTCGGGGTAGAGCGTGCCCTGGGCCAGCCAGCGGGGCGCCTCGCCCCCCGGCCCCCTGACCTCGCGCGCCTCGTGCTCGAAGACCTCCACGAACACGCGGCCGATGCGCCGGCGCTTCTCCTCGGGGTCGGTGACGCCGCGCAGGGCCTCCAGGAAGAGCGCGCCGGCGGACGCGAAGCGCAAGGGGATGCGGTAGTGCTCGCGGAAGGTGCGCAGCACCTCCTCGGCCTCGCCGTGGCGCAGCAGGCCGTTATCCACGAAGATGCAGGTGAGCCGCGCGCTTATGGCCTTGTGGATCAAGACCGCCGCCACGGTGCTGTCCACGCCGCCCGAGAGGCCGCAGAGCACCTGGTCGGCGGGACCGACCATGGCCTGGATGCGGGCGACCGACTCGTCCACGAACGAGCTCATCTTCCAGTCGCCGGCCGCGCCGCAGACGCCGAAGAGGAAGTTCTTGAGCATCCTCGTGCCGCGCGGCGTGTGCGTGACCTCGGGGTGGAACTGCACGCCGTAGACGGGCAGGTCCTTGTGGCGCACCGCCGCGTAGGGAGCGTCGTCCGTGACCGCGATGGCCTCGAAGCCGAGGGCCGGGGCGTCCACCCGATCGCCGTGGCTCATCCACACGTCCATGTCGGGGCCCAGGCCGTCGAAGAGCCGCTCGCCGCCGGGCTTGACGCGCACCTGCGCGTGGCCGTACTCGCGACGCTCGGCCTTGGCCACGCGCCCGCCCAGCAGGTGCGTGAGCAGCTGCATGCCGTAACAGATGCCGAGCACGGGCACGCCGCTGGTGAACACGGCGGGGTCGAGCGTCGGGGCCCCCGGCTGGTAGGCGCTCCAAGGGCTGCCCGAGAGGATGATGCCCTTGGCCTCGCGCGCCTTCGCCGGCGTGAGCTGCGCCGGCAGCACGATCTCGGCGAAACAGCCCAGCTCGCGCACGCGCCGCGCGATGAGCTGGGCGTACTGCGCGCCGAAGTCCACCACGAAGATGCGCTCGTGGGCAGGAGCCGCGACGCACGGTCCGCTGCTCGTCCTGGCGGTCACAGGGTGGGCTCGACGAGGTAGTTGGGCGCCTCGCGCGTGATCTGGATGTCGTGCGGGTGCCCCTCGAGCAGCCCGGCGTGGGTGACGCGCACGAAGCGCGCGTGCAAGGCGAGCTCGGCGAGCGTCGCGCAGCCCAGGTAGCCCATGCCGCTCTTGACGCCCCCCACCAGCTGGTGGACGAACGGCGCCAGGGGGCCGCGGAAGGGCACGCGGCCCTCCACGCCCTCGGGGACGAACTTGTCGCTCACCGTGACGTCGGCCTGCCCGTAGCGGTCGGCGCTGCCGCGGCGCATGGCGCCCAGGCTGCCCATGCCGCGCACGCTCTTGAACTGCCGGCCGTGGAAGTAGATCAGCTCGCCGGGGCTCTCCTCCACGCCCGCGAGCAGCGAGCCGACCATCACGCAGGAGGCGCCCACGGCCAGCGCCTTGACGATGTCGCCGCTGTAGCGGATGCCGCCGTCGGAGATCACCGGCACCTGGGCGCGCGCGGCCTGCTCTGCGACCGCCCGGACCACGGCCGAGACGGCCGAGAGCTGGGGCACGCCCACGCCGGCCACGACCCGCGTGGTGCAGATCGAGCCGGGGCCGATGCCCACCTTGAGCCCGTCGGCGCCGGCGGCCAGCAGGTCGCGCGCGGCCTCGGCGGTGGCGATGTTGCCGGCCACGAAGTCGACGTTGGGGTAGGCGGCCCGGTAGCGCTTGAGCGCGCCGATCACGTTGTCGGAGTGCCCGTGGGCCGTGTCGATCACGATCACGTCCACGTGGGCGTCCACCAGAGCGGCCACGCGCGGGTCGTCGGCCACACCCACCGCGGCGCCCACCACCAGCCGGCCCTTGCGGTCGAGGTTGGCCTCGGGGAAGCGCTCGAGCATCTCGATGTCGCGGATGGTGATCAGCCCGCGCAGCGTGCCGCGCTCGTCCACCAGCAGCAGTTTCTCGACCTTGGCGCGGTCGAGGATCGTGCGCGCCTCGGCGAGCCCCGTCCCCGGCGGCGCGGTGATCAGGTCGCTGCGCGTCATCGCGTCGCCGACCGTGCCCTTCGTGTCGCTGCCCTCGGTCTCGCTGAACTTGAGGTCGCGGCGCGTGAGGATGCCCACCACGTGCCGGTCGGCCTCCACGATGGGGATGCCGGAGATCTTGTGGATCTCCATCAGCTCGCGCGCCCGGACGATGGGCGCCGTGGGCGGCAGCGTGACGGGGTCGGCGATCACGCCGTTGACGCTGCGCTTGACCTTGGTGACCTCGCGCGCCTGCTCCTCGGGCTTCAGGTTCTTGTGGATCACGCCCAGACCGCCCAGGCGCGCCAGCGCGATGGCCAGCCCGCTCTCCGTGACCGTGTCCATGGCCGACGACACCACCGGGATGTTGAGCGTGACGCGCCGCGAGAAGCGCGAGCGCACGTCGGTCTGCGAGGGGAGGGTGGAGCTCTTCCGAGGCACCAGCAGGACGTCGTCGAACGTCAGGGCCTCGCCGAGGATTCGGTCTTCCATGGGTCGATGGAACCACGGAAGGGGGACATTGCAACTCCAGCGGGCCCCGCTGCCGACCCCTGCCCCCGTGCGGAGCCCCCTGGGGCGCGCCCCGGACGCAGGCGCCGCGTGAGGAGCAGGTCCAGGGCCAGCAGCAGCGCGGCGCACAGGACCAGGATCCGCGCCCAGCGCTCCCCGGGGTCGCCGGGCATGGGACGCGGCGCGGGCAGGAGGGCCGGCGGACGCAGCGGCGCGATCGAGCGGGTGCGGTCGAGGTCCACCACCGCGCTGCGACCGACGTAGGCCGGCGCCGCCTCGGTTCCGGTGCGCACCTCGAGCACGCCGTGGAGGCCTGCGGGAACCCGCACGCCCACCTCGGGCGAGAGGCGCTCGTCCACCGTCGCCCTGCCCGGCCAGGAGAGCCGCGCCTGAGGCCCGCCGGGGAGAGGCACGCGCGGGCGCAGGATCTCGCCGGCGCGCACGAAGGGCGGCAAGGGCTCGGCCGGGGCGCGCGCCAGGCGCAGCAGCGCGTTGCGCACGAGCAGCGGGAAGGCGGCGCGCATCGGCAGGTCGCTGGCCTCCGGCTCGAGGCCCAGCGCCACCCAGCGCACGCCGCCGCGCTCACCCTCGGCCAGGATCGCCTGATCTTCGCCCGCGAAGGCCAGCCCGGTCACGTCCGGCCCCGGCAGCAGCGGCGTCGCGCGCTGGATCCAGGCGTCGGCCAGGTCCAGGTCGAGCACCAGGGGATGACCTGGCAGCGCCCGCCACACGATGGGCCGCTCCACCGCAGGTCCGACGCCGAAGGGCAACGTACCGCTCAGCGGCGCAAGGAACAGCCAGGCTCCGGGCTTGAGCGCCTCCGGCGGGAGCGCCGCCCCGTCCACCAGCGTCACGTCGCGCTGCCGCGCGCTGCCGAGGTCCGCGAGCGCGACCGCGCCGCTGACCTCGCGGTCGATCTGCTCGCCCAGCGCGGCGATGGCGGCCTGCGTGTAGGGCCTGAGGCCCGCGCCGGCGTGCACCGCCAGCAGCGAGGGCCTGAGCGGTCCGGCCAGCACGGCCTCGAGGGCATCGTTGCTCGCGAAGGCGTCCGGCCCCGAGAGCGTCGCGACCGCCGGGGCGCCCCCGCGAGGCACGAGCACCTCGAAGGTGACGGAGGCCTCCGCACCGGCGCCAAGGGTCAGGGCGCGGCGCTCCTCCGGCAGGTCGCCCACGCGCAGCACGACCTCGCGCGTGGCGGGACGCGGCGCGAAGTTCTTGACGCTCACCTCCACGCGCGTCTGCGGTCCCTCGGCGGCGCCGGCCACGCGCAGATCCACGAAGCCCTGGTCCTCGTCGGCCGCCCCCGTGCCCAGGGCTTCCAGGCGCGGGTCGGGGCCCGAGGAGGCGGGTCCGGAGGAGGCGGGGAGCGCGCGCGCCGTGAGCAGTTTGACGAGGCCCCTCTCGCCGGCCAGCGCCCAGGCCGAGACCAGGGCGCTCTCGAGGTCGGCGGCGCCGGGCGCAGGCTCGCAGGCGGGCGCCCCCGGATCGACCAGGCGCCGCGCCAACCCTTCGCGATCCGCAGCGGCCTGGGCCAGCACCCTGGGCACGAGACCCGCCACGACCACGCTCACCGGCCCCTGCACATGCGCGCGGACATGCGCGGCGGCGAGCTCCAAGGCATGCGCCAGACGCGTGCGCCCATCGCTCTCGCGCGCGGCGCTGGTCACGTCGGCGTCCACGACCAACACCAGCGCTACCGGCACCGGGGGCGCGCTCGGCCGCGGCCCCGCCAGCGCCAGCGCCAGCGCCGCGAGCGCCAGCACGCGACAGACGAGCGGCGCGTGATCGGCGAGGCGCCGCCCCAGCCCGCCGCCACGCGTCGGTCCGCGGCCCTCGAGCAGCAGCGCGAGGCAGGGCACCGTCAGGCGCACCCGCCGCCGGTGCACCAGATGCGCCGCCACCAGAGGCACGGCCAGCCCCAGGAGCCACAGCGCCCGAGGGTCGCTCAGGAAGAGGGCCGGCGTCGGCACGGCTAGGCCCGGCCGATGCGGCCGGTGGAGAGGAGCCCGCGCAGGGCGTCCCAGAGCGTGCCGCCGGCCTCGACGCGCACGTGCGCGATGCCCGCGGAGGTGCAGGCGCGGGCGAAGGCCTCCACGCGACGGCTCCAGCCCGTGCGCAGCGTCTGCTGCAGCTCCGGCGTCACGTCCAGGTCCAGCGTCAGGCCGCTCTCGGCGTCCACCGCGCGCACGGCGGCTCCGAGCGGCAGCTCCACGTCGTGCGCGTCCAGCACGTGCAACGCGAGCACCTCGTGTCCCCGCGCGCTCAGGCGCCGGAGCGCGGCCAGCGGTTCCTGCCCAGCGTCGGACTCGGAGTGGAAGTCGGAGATCACGGCCACCAGCGCCTTGCGGCGCCCGTCGAGCAGCTCGGCCGTCGCAGCGCCCGCGCGGGCAGAGCCCTCCTCCGGCGTGCGATCCAACGCCTCCAGCAGAGCCACGAGCGCTCCGGGGCCGCGACGCGGCGCGCCCCGCGCGCGCTCGAGCGCCGGCCACCAGCTCAAGCGCACGCGGTCGAGATGGTCGAGCGCCAGGTGCCCCAACGCGGCCGCCAGCCGGCGGGCCATGCGGGCTTTGGGACCCTGCATCGAGAGGCTGCGATCTACGCACAGGACCAGGTCCAGGTCCTCCTCGCTCTCGAAGCGCTTGACCACCAGGTCGCCCAGACGCGCCGCCACGTGCCAATCCACGTAGCGCGGGTCGTCGCCCAGCGCGTAGGGCCGATGGTCGGCGAACAGCACGCCGTGCCCGATCCGCCCCGTGCGCCAGCCCCCGGGCGCGTCGCTTGGCAGCCGACGCCGCGGCCGGAGCGCCAGCCGAGCCAGCCGGGCGCGCTCCTCGAAGGTCAAGAGCCCGCTCATCGTGGCGCCGGCTCCGTGAGGGAGCGCAGCAGCGCGAAGTAGCGTCGCACCAGCGCCTGGTCGGCGGGCGTGATCCGCTCGCGCGAGAGCGCCCGCTCCACGAGCTTGTCGAATTCGCGCAGCGCCTCGCTCGGCGGCGGCGTCGGCGACGGCTTCAGGCCCGCCTCGGGATCGCGCACGACTACCACCGCCGCGTCCTTCTTGACGGTCTCCCCGGGGTTGACGAAGGGCGTGACGGCCTCCTCGCGCGTGCTGGAGGGCGGGGGGGGCCGGGAGGGCGGAGGCGCCGAGCCGCGGCGGCAGCCGGGCGGCGGCCGTTCCAAGGCCGATCCCGATGCGCGCTGGGTCAAGAGCGCGCACAGCAGAGCGCGGTTCGGCTACAAGCTGCATGTCGCGGTGGACC
>JANOFW010000003.1:0-3994 GCA_031413835.1 Planctomycetia bacterium | reverse complement strand
CCCCTCCCCCCTCAGATGCGCTCGATCCGCCGCTTCCTCCGCTCCTGCCTCGCCCGCTTCCGAGCCGCCTTGTGGACGGCCCGGGGGCGTCGGCGCTTGGAGCAGGGCAACCTGCCGGCCGCCGTGGGAGCCCTGCAGATGGCCCTTCGGTTGCGCCCGTCGTCGTTCAAGGCCTTGTTGCTCCTATCAAGGGCCTACCTTCGAAGCCGTGACTTCTTCCGCGCGCGCGGAGCCTTGTCGCAGGCCCGCGAGACCGATCGCGTGCGCTTCGAGGCAGATGCCGCCCGCGTCGTGGCCCTCGAGGGCTACGACCTGGCTGGATTGGCGCCCCAGGCGCCCATCACGGCGCCCGCCAGCGTCGCCGTGCAGGCGGGGCGCCGGCGTGCGCAGGTGGGGGGCGAGGGCGGACTGCCCTTCGGCGACTGCCGCGACCTCGACGAGTACGCCCGATTCCGGGCCATGCCGCCCATCGCCCCAGGCGAGATCGACGACTGGGACTCGGTCTTGGCGGACCTGCTCGACGACTGAGTCTGCCGGCCCGCCCGGCAAGCCGGGCGGGCGTGGCGCGGGGGGCGCTCTCGGTTGGCGTGGGCCAGCGTTCCAGCGCCTCAAGTAGAAGACCTACTCGGAGGTCCGAGCGCTCCGTGAACCTGGCTTCCAGGTGCATGGTTCTCATGGACGAGCCGAAGGCGAGGCCATGAGAATCTTCGAACCGCACATCCACTTGGTCGCGCGCACGACGGACGACTATGAGCGTCTGGCGCTGTGCGGCGTGCGGGCGGTGGTGGAGCCCTCGTTCTGGCTCGGACAACCGCGCACGCAGGTGGGCGCCTTCGTGGACTACTGGTGCTCGATCCGCGACTACGAGCACCAGCGCGCCAAGGCCGTGTGCATCGACCAGTACCACACGATCAGCGTCAACCCGCGCGAGGCCAACGACGAGGGCCTGGCGCGCGAGGCCCTGGCGGCGATGGAGCCCTTCCTGGCCCACCCGCGCTGCGTGGCCGTGGGCGAGGTGGGCTTCGACGACATCACCGCCGCCGAGGAACGCATCATGCGCGCGCAGATCGAGATGGCCCTGCGCGTGAAGCTGCCCATCCTGATCCACTCGTGCCACCGCGAGAAGCGCAGCGGCACCCAGCGCAACTTCGCGATCCTGAAGGAGATGCGCGTCTCCCCCGACCTCGTGCTCTACGACCACAACACCGAGGAGACGATGGACCTGGTGCGCGAGTACGGCTGCTGGGCCGGGCTCACGGTCTACCCGCTCACCAAGCTCAGCCCCGAGCGCGCCGCCAACATCCTGGAGACCTTTGGGGCCGAGCGCGTGATGGTGAACAGCAGTGCCGACTGGGGCATCAGCGACCCGCTCTCCGTGCCGCGCGTGGTGCTCGAGCTGACCCGCCGCGGCTGGACCGACGCCGCCATCGGCAAGGTGGTCTGGGACACCCCGCGCGACTTCTACGCGCAGTCCGGGCGCCTGAAAGCCCCGACCGCCGCCCCCTAGGTCCGGCGGGGCCAGCCTCGGGAGCTCCGGCGCTTGGCGCTCCGGCCCTGGGAGCGCCAGGCTCCAGCCTGGCTCTGGCTCCGGTTCCGTCTCTGATTCCGACTCCGCCGCTCGCCCGCCCCGGATCCCTCGAACCGCCCGCGCGCCCCTGCGTTCCTTCCTGATTGGACCCGGGCGGGCCCTCCCGCCGGTCCTCGGGAGCGGCACCATGACGTGGACGCGATCGGTGGGCGTGGCCTTGTTGGTGGGGCTCTGCGGCCTGTGGTCGGGCGCGGGATTGCGCGCCGACGAGCCTCAGGGGGGCGCGGGGGGCGGCGAGAGCGCCCTGGAGCTCGGTCTCGGCGCTCTGCGCCTGCGCATGCAGGCCAAGCTCAAGGAGGCCGACCTGCTCGAGAAGTCCGGCCGCCTCGACGAGGCGCTGGGGGCGACGCGCGAGGTCGATCGCCTCTACCGCGAGGGCCTGGCCGAGCTGCAGCGCCTGCTGGCCGCGGCACCCGCGGGAGCGCAGAGACCCGAACCCGCCCCCGCGGCCGGTCGCGAGGCCCCCGTGCAGCCCCCCGCCGGCGGTGAAGCTGAGCCTCTCGAAGGGGACGAAGACCCCGGCGTCGGGCGCGCCTTCAAGGGACGAGGCGGGAAGCGCGGCGACAACGTGCTCCACGGCCTGAGCTGGCTGGCCGCGCACCAGAGCCCGGACGGCGGCTGGGAGAGCGAGGGCTTCGGCCGCTGGTGCGACGGCAAGGCGGCCACCGCCGAGCGCCCCGACGGCCCGGGCAAGCCCGTGTACGACGTGGGCGTGACGGGCTTGGCCCTGTGCGCCTTCCTTGGCGCCGGCTACACCCATCGCGGCGACCACGAGTTCGCCAAGGCCGTGGACCGGGGGCTGGTCTACCTCCGGAACGTGCAGGACGCCGAGGGCTGCATCGGCCCGCGCGTCACGCAGCACTACTTCTACAACCACGCCATCGCCGCCCTGGCCATGGTCGAGGTCTACGGCATGACCGAGGCGGCGCTCTACAAGGCCAGCGCCCAGAAGGCGCTCGACTTCATCGCCTTGGCGCGCAACCCCTACTTCGGCTGGCGCTACGGCGTCAAGCCGGGCGACAACGACACCTCCAGCACCGCGTGGGCCATCATGGCGCTCAAGAGCGCCAAGCTGATCAACGAGGACGCGCGCAAGCGCGGCCAGCCTGCGCCGCTGACGATCGACGAGCAGGCCTTCGCGGGCGCCAAGGCCTGGCTCGACAAGATGACCGACCCTGACTACGGCCGCGTGGGCTACGTGAGCCGTGGTTCCGGTCCGGCCCGCACGCAGGAGCTCGTCGATCGCTTCCCGCCCGAGAGGTCCGAGTCGATGACGGCCGTCGGCGTCCTGCTGCGCATCTTCTTCGGCGAGGATCCGAAGACGAGCGACGTGATCCAGAAGGGTGTCGCCCTGATGAGCAAGCTGCCGCCCACCTGGAACGCCCAGGACGGCTCGATCGACATGTACTACTGGTACTACGGCACCCTCGGCATGTTCCAGGTCGGCGGCATGGCCTGGAAGAACTGGGAGGCGTCCATGAGCACGTCCATCCTCGCGAACCAGCGCGCGGACGGGACCTACTGCTCGTTCAAGGGCTCGTGGGACCCCGTGGACCCCTGGGGCCCCGAGGGTGGTCGCGTCTACGCCACCGCTCTCATGACCCTGTGCTGCGAGGTGAGCTTCCGCTACGACCGGGTCTTCGGCACGAAGTGACGGCGCCGAGGGCCGCGTCGGCGGCCAGGAGGTGGGCATGCGCTGGACGAGTCGGACCGCGGTGTTGCTCTTGCTCGTCCTGGGAGGTACGGCGAGCGGGCCTTTGGCCTGCGCCGACGATCCGCCTGCCGGGCGCGAGAGCGCCCTCGAGCTGGGCCTGGGGGCCTTGCGCCTGCGCATGCAGGCCAAGCTCAAGGAAGCCGACCTGCTCGAGAAGTCCGGGCGCCTCGAGGAGGCCCTGGCGGCTACGCGCGAGGTCGATCGCATCTACCGTGAGGGTCTGGCCGAGCTGCAACGCCTGCTGGCAGCGGTCCCCATGAGGCCGCTCGCAGGCGGGCCCCAGGGCCCGGACGTGCCGCCGCCCGAGAGCGTTGAGGAGATTCCGGAGGACGAGATCGTCGAGGAGTCCGCGGGTCCAGGTGGCGCGTTCCGGGGCCGTGGTGGTTCGCCGAATCGCGAACGTGAGCCGGGCCAGAAGCGCCGCGAGGACGCGGTGCTGCACGCCCTGCGCTGGCTCAAAGAGCACCAGTCCCCGGACGGCGGTTGGGAGTGCGAGGGCTTCGGCAAGTGGTGCGACGGCAAGGCCAACACCGGCGAGAAGCCCGACGGCCCCGGCAAGGGCATGTACGACGCGGGCGTGACGGGCCTGGCGCTGTGTGCCTTCCTGGGCGCTGGCTACACCAACCGCGGCGACCACGAGTTCGCCAAGGTCGTGCGCAAGGGCCTGTCCTACCTCAAGAACGTGCAGGATC
>JANOFW010000002.1:0-16028 GCA_031413835.1 Planctomycetia bacterium | reverse complement strand
CCCCGAGCTGGGCGACCGGCGCCACGAGGTGCAGGGCACGCTGGCCATGACCTACCAGGATCTGGCCGACTTCTACGACCGCGACGTGCGCCGGCTCGAGGAACGCATGGCGCGCGACTCCGAGGCCGAGACGCCCGAGGTGCGCCAACAGGTGCAGACCCAGATCGCCAAGCGCAACGAGCTCCTGACCAAGGCGATCCCGCTCTGGGAGGCGGGCCTGGCCAAGCGCGACGACAACCCCTACGCGATCGCCGGCCTGGGCAAGGCCTACCTGATGCTGGGCCAAGACGAGCAGGGCATCGAGTACTCGCGGCGCTACGTCCAGGTGGCGCGCGCCTCGCAACTCGGCTGGCGCAAGAAGATGAAGCAATGGGAAGACGAGGTCGGCAAGGGCGTGACCACCGAGCAGCGTGAGTTCTTCGTGAGGAAGATCCAGGAGGCGCGCCAGAACGAGCTGAAGGTGCACCTGATGCTGGGCACGGTGCACATGCGCCGCGAGGAGTACCAGCTGGCCTTGGACGAGTTCAACGCCGTGCTCGAGATCGACCCGGCCACCCCGGCCGCCCTGGTGGAGCGCGGGCAGGCCGAGGCCAAGCTCGGCCGCTACCAGGAGGCCGTGGCCGACATCGAGGCCTACCTCAAGCTCACCGACCCAGAGCGTCAGCGCGCGGCCCGCGCCAAGGCCGCCGACCTGCTCGACCGCTACCGGCGCATGGCCGGCATGACCCCCGTGTTCGAGAAGACCGCTCCGCCCGCGCCCGCGCTGCCCGCCAGTCGGTAGACAAGCGGCCGCAACTCTCATCCCTGGGCGGCCGTGCGGCGGCGGGGATACGGAGGCGGGCTCACTCCCACCAAGTTCGCGGTCACTCCGGCTGCACGTCCAGCGCCCTACCGGCTTGCGACCGCCCTGGCATGTCCGGCAGCACGCGACGCGTCCACGCAACGCGAGCGCCCGCCAGACCTGAACGCGGTGGGCTTGGTGCCCGCCTCGCATCCGGTGTCCCGCCGGGCCAACGTCAATCCGAGGTCCAGGTCAGGTCGCGGAACTTCCTGGCCGTGCCCTGGCGGGCGCGTGCGCGCGTGACGTTGCCGTCGGAGATCTCGATCTCGATCGTCAGGCGCACCATGTGCGACAGGTACTCGCGCAGGGCGACGCGACGCACCGACCCGGTCGCATCCGCGAGCCGGAGTTCGAGTTCGGCATCCGCCCGTCGCTCGAGGTGGACCTCGGCCGACTCTCCCGGCCCCAGGCGGATGGGCGCGTGCTCCAGAAGCAGGTCCCGCCTCCCCTCCGTGACCTCGGCAAGCGTCAGGGTCTCCAGGCGTGAGGTACCCACGTTGGTCAGGACGACGATGGCGGGGCCGAACCCGAAGCCCCAAGAGAGCACTGCCCAGGCCGCGACCCCGAGGCCCACGCACGCGGCCAGGAGCACCAGCCCGTTGCGCAGGAGTCGCTTGCTCACGAGGTAGCCCCTCTGGATCGCCCCGGCTCGCGGGGCATCCGCCCGTCCCCGGCTGGCCCGATCGCTGGTCGAGAGGGTAGGGCTCGACCCCCGGATCGACCTGCCGCAGGGCGGGCGCAAGCCAAGCGAGCCGCACGGAGAGCCCTTCGAGATCTTTACGGAATGTGCTTCCGGGGGCCATTTCATGCATGTCTTTACACGCCGAACGTTCGGCGCATCGCGCCGAACACGGTTGCGGATGGGGCCGGGCCGCCGGCGAGGGCGAAGCCGTAGCGCCCTGCTTCACGGGGCGGGACCTGGGCGCGGTGAGCGGTTCCCCGCGGAGGAGGCGGAAGCAGGCACGCAGGTCCGCCGGGCGTTCCTAGGATGGAGGCCGCCCTGCTGGTCTTGCCAGCCCGGCCCCCAGGAGAGCCCCCCATGCGCTGTACTGCCGCCACCGTGGTGCTGGCCCTGCTGGCGGCCCTGGGGCTGGCCCTGGGGGTGGGAGAGGCGCGGGCGGCCGAGGGCCGCGTGGTCAGCCTGCCCTTGGCCTCGGGCAAGGTGCTCGAGGGGATGGTCGAGTCGGCTGACGCGCGCGAGGTCGTGCTGCGCGTGGGCGCGGAGGAGCGTCGGCGCATCCCCTGGGAGCAGCTCGCGCCGCTGGGGGTCTATCGCGTGCGCGAGGCGCTGGCCCCGCCGGCCGATGGGGAGGCGCGCCGCGGTCTGGCGGAGCTGGCCGCCGACCTGGGCCTCTTCGCCGAGGCGCGCGCCGAGTACGAGAAGGCGCTGGCGCTGGGAGCCTTGTCCAGAGAGGAGTTCGCCCCGCTGGTGGCCGCGGCCGAGGAGGCCGCGGTCGAGCACGGTGTGGCCGTGGCCCGGCGCAAGGCCGACGCCGGCGACCTGGTCGGAGCCCTGGAGGCCGCGCGCGGCTTGAAGCAGGCCTTCGGCGAGGCGCCCAATGCGCCCAAGATTCGTGCCCTGATCGAAGCGCTTCTCGAGCAGGTGCGCACGCAGGACGAGGCGGCCTCCAAGGAGGCGACGGAGCTGGCGCAGCTCGAGCAGCAAGCGCGCCGCGCCAAGGAGATCCTCGAGCGCCGTGTGCGCGCCGAGGAACGCATCGCCGCGGGCGACGAGGCCGCCAAGCGTTGTGCCGAGGCGCGCACCCAGGGCGCCGTGACGCGCGCGCGCAAGGCCGGCGAGGAGGCCGACGAGGCCTATTCCGAGGCGCGCAAGAACCTCGGGCGGCTGCGGCGCATCTTGCCCGTGGAGGACACGGCGGCGCGCGAGCAGGTGGCCGCGCGTTTGAACGACCTCGACCGCAAGCAGTTCGCCCTGCGCCTGGCGATGGCCAAGTTCTACGTCGCGCCCGGCGCGCGCAACTACCCGCGCGCCGAGGAGTGGGCCGCCAAAGCCGCCTACATCGATCCGGTGCACCCCGAGCTGCTCGAGCTGCGCCAGCTGATCGTCGAGTCGCGCATCCGCTACCGGCTCAGCGACGTCACCAACGCACGCCCCATCGTGCGCTAGCGCCCTCAGGCGCCGTCACGCACGACGTAACCCTGGAGCGCGAGGTCGTCGCCGACGCGCCGCCACTGCGTCTCGGTGAGGCCTAGGGCGCTCTCCACGCTGTCGATGCCGCTGCCGGCCACCGCCGGCACGGCCTCGGAGCCCCCGAGCAGCAGGGGGCGCCACCCAGACCTGGACCTGATCGGCGAGACCGGCCGCGAGGAACGCGCCGTGCAACCGCGCGCCGCCTTCCACCAGCAGGCGGGCCACCCCGCGCGCCTTGAGGCGGGTCAGTAGCCGGCCCAGGTCCACGGGCCCGGCCGGGGGGCCGATCTCCTCGATCTGGACGCCACGGGCCTCCAAGGCGCGCGCCGCCAGGGGCTCGGCTCGCGCGACCGCGACCAGCACCGGCCCCTGGGCGACAGAGTCGAACAGCCGCCGCGCTCCCAGCTCCTCGAGCCCCCGGGCCACGACGACGCGCAGCGGCTGGGGCCGTCCGTCGGGAGGACCGCCGGGAAGCCGGCAGGTGAGCAGCGGATCGTCGCTTGCCAGCGTGCCGCGCCCCACGAGCAGCGCGTCGCAGCGGCCCCTGAGCTCGTGCACCTCGACCTGGGCGCGCTCGCCCGTGAGCCGCCCGCCGGCGCCGGCACGCGGCGCGCTGCGGCCGTCGGCCGACATGGCCCACTTGAGGACGACCCAAGGGCGCCCCGAGGCCAACCCGGCCCGGAAGCGCGCGAGCAGCGCCTCGCCCTCGGCTGGCAGGGCCGGGCCCTCGACCTTCACTCCGCCCGCACGCAGCGCGGCGGCGCCCGCCCCACCCTCGCGCGGGTCGGGGTCGGAGGCGGCGAAGACCACGCGGTGGACGCCGGCCGCCAACAGCGCTCCGACGCAAGGGGGCGTCTTGCCCTGCCGGCTGCAGGGCTCGAGCGAGACGAAGGCCGTGGCCCCCCGCGCCCCCTCCCCTGCCGCAGCCAACGCCCGCACCTCGGCGTGGGCCCCGCCGAAGCCGTCGTGCCAGCCCTCGCCGAGCACGCGTCCCTCGCGCTCGATCACGCAGCCGACGAGCGGATTGGGCTCGACCCGGAAGCGCCCCTTGGCAGCCAGCGCGATGGCGCGTCGCAGGCGCTCCTGGTCCTGGACGCTCAGGGACATGGGGCCATCCTAGGAAGGAGCGCCCTCCTTGGACCTAGGATGGCCGGACCCGAGCGGGGCCTCTCGACATGCGCACGGCCGTCTCCTCCCTCTTGGCCCTGACGCTGCTCGCCGGCTTGGCGCCGGTCGGCAGGCCCCCACCTGCCGCGGCGGCGCCTCCAAAGGGCGCCGCGGGCGCGCTCCCGCAGGGCCGAGAGCTCAGGGACCTGGTCGAGCGCTACCTCGCGGCCGACGCCGCCGGACGCCGCCGCCTGCGGGCCCAGGCCGACCTCGACTGGCCCTCCCTGCCCGCGGAGTCCCTGCCCGCGCTGAGGAAGGAGCTGCTCGAGCTCGCGCGCCGGGTGGGGCCCAAGGTCGAGGCCGGCGGCACGCACACGCTGCTGCCCGGCGAGAAGGGCAAGTACATCTCCACCGGCCGCCCCTCCCGGACGCTGTTCCTCGGCCTGCACGGGGGCGGGTTGGGCGCGGGCGAGGCCGAGAGCGCGGCCGGGGCCATGGGCGGCGGAGGTTGGGGCTGGATCTACCCGGAGGTGCTGGAGAAGACCGAGCACGGCTGGACCACCTCCGGCACCGAGGAGTTCGTGGTCGAGCTGATCGACGCGGCCAAGCGCTCCGGCAAGGTGGACCCGGACCGCATCTACATCACGGGCCACAGCATGGGCGGCTACGGAGCCTGGACGCTGGGCGCGCATCACGCCGACCTGTTCGCGGGCGCCGCCGCCTTCGCCGGCGCGCCGTCGTGCATCTACGAGACGGGCACCGACCCCAAGGCCGGCAAGGTGGTCGGCGTGGAGGAGGGCGTGCTGCCGGCTTTCTACGCGCTCCCGATCGAGATCTTCCAGAGCCTGGACGACCAGAACGTGCCGCCGGCCGCCAACGTCTTCGCGAACAAGGCCCTCGCCGACTGGAAGGGGCGCTTCCCGGACGGCTTCGGCTGGCGCTACACGGAGGTGGCCGACCGCCAGCACGCGCCCCCCAAGGAGGGCTACCTGCCCACGCTCGAGCGCCTGGCCGTCAGACCGCGCGTGGCGCGCCCGCCGCGCTTCCTCTGGCAGCCGGTGCTCGCCTGGAAGCGACAGCAGTACTGGGTCCACTGGCACGCCCCGGAGGCGAACGCGCTGCTCGAGGTCGCTGCGCTCCCCGACAACCGCATCGAGATCACCACGCACGAGGGCAGCCACGACGCGGCCGGGCTCTCGGTGCTGCTCGGGCCGCCGCTCGTGGACCTCGCGCGCGAGGTCGTGCTGCGCGTGGACGGCAACGAGGCCTGGCGCGGGGTGCCGGCGCGCACGCTCTCCACGCTCCTGATGACGCTCCCGCGCCACGACGCGCAGCTGCTCTTCGATGCCCGCATCGACCTGTAGGTTCAGCGGGTGGGCGCGGCCGCCACGCTGCCGATCAGGCAGTGCGCGCTCGACTCGGTGATGTCCACGAGCACGAGCCGCCCGGCAAGCGCGGCTCCGTCGCCGGCGGCATGCACGAGCCGGTTGTAGCGGTCGCGCCCGGTCACGCGGGTGGGATCGGTCTTGCTCGGGCCCTCGACCAGGATCTCCACGCGCGTGCCCACCAGCGCGGACTGCCGGCGTGCGGCCGTGCGGTCCTGGGCGTCGAGCAACGCCTGGTTGCGCTGCTTCTTCACCTCCTCGGGCACGTCGTCGGGCAGGCGCCGCGCGGCGAGGGTGCGCGGCCGGACGCTGTACTTGAACACGTAGGTCTGCAGGAACCCGACGCGCTCGACCAGCGCCAGTGTCGCCTCGAACTCCTCGTCGGTCTCGCCGGGAAAGCCCACGATGAAGTCGGAGGTGATCTCCACCCCGGGCACGTGGCGCCGCGCCCAGCCCACGACCTCGTCGTACTGCGCCACCGTGTAGGTGCGCTTCATGCGCTTGAGCACCGCGTCGTGGCCGGACTGCACGGGGATGTGCAGCCAGGGCATCACCTGCGGCACGGCCCCCATGCGCCGCATCATGTCCTCGGTCATGTCGAAGGGGTTGCTGGTGAGGAAGCGCAGCCGCTCGATTCCCGCAACCCGCGCCGTCTGCTCGAGCAGGGCGGGCAGGCCTCCCTCGCCGAGGTCCTTGCCGTAGGTGTTGATGTTCTGGCCCAGGAAGGTGACCTCGCGGACGCCGTCGTCGGCCAGGCGGCGCACCTCGTCCACGACGTCGGTCAGCGTGCGGGAGATCTCGCGGCCGCGCGTGAAGGGCACGATGCAGTAGGCGCAGACGTGGTCGCAGCCGCGCATCACCGTCACGTAGGCGCGGAACGGATCCGGACGCGCCGTGACGTCGCGGTCGGCGTCGGGCAGGCGCTCGGGCGGGGGTCTGCGCTCCGTGCGCAGGATGCGGCCGCCGCGCTCGACGAGGTCCTCGAGGTCGTCCACCGCGTAGCGGAAGCTGGAGGTCCCCAGCACCAGGTCCACGTGGGGCGCGCGCTTGACGATCTGCTCCTTGGCGCGCTGCGCCATGCAGCCCAGCACGCCGATCAAGAGGCCGGGCCGCTCCTGCTTGAGCACGCGGGCCCGCCCCAGGAGGCTCCAGACCTTGTCCTCGGCGTGCTCGCGCACGGAGCAGGTCTGGATGAGGAGCACGTCCGCCTGCTCCAGCGCCTCGGTGATCGCCCAACCGCGGCGCTTGAGGTCACCCGCCACCAGCTCGGCGTCGAGCAGGTTCATCTGGCAGCCGAAGCTGGTCATCCAGACGCGCCGGCCCCGGACGGCTTCGGCGGGCGGGGCGAGGCCCGGCAAGAGGGGCGGCACGCTCATGCGCTCGCCGTCCCGGCCCCCGGAGCCCCCGCCACGCTCGGGCCCAGCGCGCGCGCGAAGGCAAGGACCTCGGTCCGCACGACGGCGGGCACGGCCCGCCGACCCTCGGCCGGTGCCTGGGCCACGGCCTCCACCGCGCGCGCCAGCGCCTGGCGCGCGTGATCGTCGAAGCCGGCGGCGTGGAAGGAGCGCGCCGCCTCCAGGAAGCCGCGAGCCGCGCCGCCCTCGGGGTACATGCGCACGTAGAGCCCGACCAGGTCCTCGCGCCAGGCGTCACGCGCCAGCCCCTCCCCGAAGAGGTAGGCCGAGCGCACCACGACGCGGTGGCGCGCCCAGACCGGAAGCAGCTCCTCGAGGCGCGCCAGCCCCAGCCGGAAGAAGCGCCGCACGCGGCGCAGGCGCGTCGGGTAGAAGCCGCTCACCTCCTGGAACAGCTCGCGGTAGCGCTCCGGGTCGTGGATGCGCAGGAAGCGCCCCACGGCGCGGTGCTCCTCGCAAAGGATCGCGACCTCGCTGAAGGCGTGCCCGCAGTAGGTGTCGAGCAGCCCCTCGTCACCGCTGTCGCCGAAGAGCGCCTCGGCCTGGCTCTTGAGCGGGCGGAGGCGTTCGTCACGCAGCCGCTCGAGATCGGCCAGATCGAAGAGCCCCCAGAGCTTCACCGGCGGCAGCACCAGGTGCTGGCGTGCCACCTCGCGTTTCTTCGCGGCGGCCAGCACGCGCCGCTCGTAGCGCCGGTAGATGCTGCGGAAGGCGCTGCGCGCCTCGATGAACGCGCGCACGACGTCCCACAGGGGCGCCCCGCCGTCGAGGGGCACCCGACCCGCGGCCCCGGCCGCCGGGTCAGGACGGACGGACCCAGGCTCGCGGGAGGGGGTGCCGCCCGCGCCGCCCATGGTCTCAGTCCGCGTCGTCCTTCGCCGCCGGCGCGGCCCTGGTGCCCTTCTTGGCCGCGGGCCCCTGCGCCGCCTTCTTGGGGAGCGCCGCCTTCGCCTTGGCATCGCCCGCCTTGGCTGCCTCGCCCTCGCCGCCCTCGGCCGCCTCGACCTTCGGCCGATCGACGAACTCCCAGATGGCCCGCGGAGCGTTGTCGCCCAGCTGGTTCTTCGCATCGCGCAGGATGCGCGTGTAGCCGCCCTGGCGATCGAGGCACAGCGGAGCGATCTTCTGCACCAGGATCTTGAGCGCCTCGCGGTCGGGGATGTCGCGCCGCAGCATGCGCAGCGCATGCACGTAGCCGGGACGATCGCTGTCCTTGACGGTCCAGGCGTGACGCGCCCTCGTCACCAGGCGTTCCACGAAGGGCCGGAAGGCCTTGGCCTTGGCGGTGGTGGTGATCACGCGCCCGTGCAGGATCAGGCTGCGGGCCAGGTTGCGGCGCATGGCGACGCGGTGCTGCGTGTCGGCGTTGAGCTTCTTGAGCGCGATGCGATGTCGCATGGGACCCCTACCCCTTCGGGCTCAGGAGGGCAGTCACGTCCATCCCGAGCTTCAAGTTCAGCTTCTCGAGCTGCTTCTGGATCTCCTTCAAGGAGGTCCGGCCGAAGTTCTTGACCGTCATCAGCTCGTCCTCGGTGCGCGCCACCAGGTCACGCACCGTCTGGATGCCCTCGCCCTCGAGCGAGTTGCTCGCCCGCACGGACAGGTCGAGCGCGCTCACGGGCTGCTCGAGCAGCCGGCGCACGTCGGAGAGGTCCCCCGGAGCCGCGGACCCGGGCAGGGTCAGCGTGCCGAGCATGCCGCCATGGCTGCCCGAGTCGCCATGGCTGCCCGCCCCACCCACGCCCATGGACACCGGGGCCAGGGCGGCCGGCGCCACGGGCCGCGGCGCGAGGTCGGCAGGCGCTTCGGCGGCCAGCTCCTTGCCGGTGTCGAAGAGCTGGATGAAGGGGTTGAGATGCTTGCGGTAGACCTTGCTCGCCTCGACCAGGGCCACCTCGGGCGTGATGGTGCCGTCCGTCCAGATCTCGAGGATCAGCCGGTCGTAGTTCGTCATCTTGCCCACGCGCGTGTTCTCGGTGCGGTAGCGCACGCGCAGCACAGGCGAGAAGACGGAGTCGACCGGGATGACCCCGATCTCCTGCTCCTCGCGAGCGTTCTCCTCGGCCGTCACGTAGCCCCGCCCGCGGCGTACCTCGATCTCGGCTTCGAAGGAGCGATCGGTGGTCAGATGGCAGATCACCAGGTCCTTGTTGACGACCTCGGTGTCCGCGCCGACCTGCAGATCGGCGGCGGTGACGGCCCCCGGCCCCTTCTTCTCGAGCCTGAGCACCTTCGGGTCGTCGCTGTGGAAGCGGACGCGCAGGCGCTTGAAGGCCAGGATGATGTCCGTCACGTCTTCCTTCACGCCCTCGAGCGGCGAGAACTCGTGCTTGACCCCCTGGATCTTGACCGACCCGACGGCCGTGCCCTCGATGGAGCTGAGCAGCACGCGCCTGAGGCCGTTGCCGACCGTGACTCCGTAGCCGCGCTCGAAGGGCTCGGCGGTGAAGCGCGCGTAGCTCTCCGTCCGCGTGGCCGAGTCGGCGACGACCTTGGTGGGCAGCTCGAGATTGCGCCAGCGGATCCGCATCGACTCCTCCGTGGCTGCCGGGCGGGCTCCTGAGCCCCGACCGACCGCCGAAAACGTCTTCCTCGCTGCTCCGCCCCGACGAGGGCGGGCGTACTTCTTCGGTGATCGGGTGCTAGACGCGCCGCCGCTTGCGCGGGCGACAACCGTTGTGCGGAAGCGGGGTCACATCCTCGATGGCGCGGATCTTGAGCCCGCGCGACTGGATGCTGCGGATGGCGGACTCACGGCCCGATCCGGGGCCCTTGACGCGCACCTCGACCTCGCGCACGCCCATCTTGAGGGCCTTCTCCGAGGCGCGCTCGGCGGCCTTCTGAGCCGCGAAGGGCGTGGACTTGCGCGAACCCTTGAACCCGATCGTGCCGGCGCTGTCCCAGCAGAGCGTCTCGCCGTTGGGCGCCGCGAAGGTCACGATGGTGTTGTTGAACGACGCCAGGATGTTGACCACGGCCTTGGGCACGTTCCGGCGGATCTTCTTCTTGCTGGCCATCAAAGGCTCCGGCGCGGGAGGAGGCGGCTTCCCAAGGGCGAACGCGACACGGTAGCCCGGACAACGCCCCCCTGCAAGTTTCCGGCCCACCGCCCCAACCTGTTGCAGACCAAGGGGTTGGACCGAGACGGCCGAAGGGGCCCGGCGCGACGCCGGATCAGCGCAGCTCCTTGACGCTCTTCTTGCCCGCCACGGTCTTGCGCGGACCCTTGCGCGTGCGTGCATTGGTCTTGGTGCGCTGCCCGCGCACCGGCAGGCCGCGCCGGTGGCGCATTCCGCGGTAGCAGGCGATCTCCTTGAGCCGAGCGATGTTCTGCTGCGTCTGGCGCCGGAGGTTGCCCTCCACGACCAGCGAAGACTCGATCAGGCCGGCCAGGCGTCCCAGATCCTCGTCTGTCAGGTCGCGCGCGCGACGCTGGGGATCGAGGTCGAGCTTGCGGCAGAGGTCCAGGGCGGACTTCTTGCCGATGCCGTGGATGTACTGGAGAGCCACCCAGGTGACCTTGTCGTTGGGGATGTCGATGCCGACGATACGGGGCATGGGGCCTCCTCAGGCCTGGACCTGCTTGTGACGCACGTTCTTGCAGATGACGCGCACCTTGCCGCGGCGCCGGATGATCCGGCACTGCTCGCAGATGCGGTGGACGCTGGACCTGACCTTCATGACGGTCTCCTACTCCCTGTAGACGATGCGACCCTTGGTGAGGTCGTAGGGGCTCATCTCGACGGTGACGCGGTCGCCGGGCAGGATGCGGATGAAGTGCATGCGCATCTTGCCCGACACGTGCGCCAGGATGCGGTGCCCGTTCTCGAGCTCGCACAGGAACATCGCGTTGGGCCGCGCCTCCACGACCTTCGCCTCCAGCCTGAGGTTGTCTTCACGCGCCATGGGCTCCGCTCCCGACCCGAGACTGGGTCGAGCGGCGCCCGGAGGCGAGGCTGACGCAAGGGAAGGCACGCAGGCTCACAGGCCTCCCTGCCGGCCGAACAGGGCCGCGTCGAGGCGCTGGGCGACCTCGTCCACCGAACCCCGGGCGTCGATCGTGACCAGCAGCCCGCGCTGGTCGTAGAAGGCGATCAGCGGCGAGGTCTCCGCGCGATAGACCCGGAGCCGATTGCGGATCACCGGCTCGGTGTCGTCGGGCCGTCCGCGGCCGAGCAGGCGCCGCACGATCTCGGCGTCCTCGAGCCTGAGGTGCACCACGCGGGCCACGCCCTTCCCGCCCAGCTCGCCGTCCAACGTGCCGGCCTGGGCCACGTTGCGCGGGAAGCCGTCGAGCAGGAAGCCCCGGCCTGCGGCCGGCGAGCGCAGGCGCTCGCGCAGCAGGGCGAACACCAGCTCGTCGGGGACCAGCTCGCCACGGTCCATGAAGCCCCGGGCCTTGAGGCCCAGGGCGGTCGCGTCGCTCACCGCGGCGCGCAGCAGGTCGCCGGTGGAGAGGTGCAGCAGCCCGCGCGCCTTGCAGACGCGCGCCGCTTGCGTGCCCTTGCCGGAACCGGGCGGACCGAGGAGGACGGCGCGGACCATGGTCAACTCTTCCGCCGCGCCTGGCTGCCGCCGCTGCCGAAGAACCCCTCGTAGCTGCGCTGCAGCAGGGCGCTGTTGAGCTTGTCCACCAGGTCGATCGCCACGCTGACGACGATCAGGATCGAGGTGCCGCCCAGGAAGGCGGCGATCTGCCACTGGTTGGGCGCGACCATCAGCGCCAGCTGCTGCGGCACGAGCGCGATGAGGCACAGGAAGGTCGCGCCCGCCAGGGTGATGCGCGTCATGACCTTCTCGAGGAACTCGGCCGTCTTCTTGCCGGGACGGATCCCGGGGATGAAGGAGCCGTACTCCTTCATGTTCTTCGACATCTCGGCCGGGTTGAACATCAGCGAGGTCCAGAAGAACGCGAAGAAGTAGATCAGGACGATGTCGAGCACCGTGTAGATCCACGAGCTCTGACGGAAGGTGTTCTCCAGCCAGCTCCAGCCCAGGTTGCTGCCGATCATCTGAGGGAACGACAGGAGCGCACTGGAGAAGATCACCGGCATCACGCCAGCCTGGTTGACCTTGATGGGCAGGAAGTGGCGCTGCCCGCCGTACACGCGGCGACCGCGCGTGAGCTTGGCGTACTGCACCGCGATCTTGCGCGTGCCCTTGGTGATGAAGACGACGCACACGACGATGGCCAGGAAGAGCAGGACCAGCATCACCGGGACCACCAGACTGTGGTCCCCGCCCGTGACCAGCGCCAGCAGAGCGTGCGGCACGCGCGCGATGATGCCGGCCATGATCAAGAGCGAGATGCCGTTGCCGACGCCGTGCTCGGTGATCTGCTCGCCGATCCACATCAGGAAGATCGTGCCGGCCGTGAGCGCAAGCACGGCCACCAGCGAGATGCCGAAGCCGTCCGGCAGCAGCGGGCGGCCCGGGTCGTCGAACAGCGTGTTGACGATGATCAAGGCCTGGACGAGAGCCAGGGGGATGGTGGCCAGGCGGGTCCACTGGTTGATCTTGCGCTGGCCGGCCGCGCCCTCCTTGGCCACCCGCTCGATCGCCGGCACCACCTTCGCCAGCAGGCTGAAGATGATGCTCGCGCTGATGTAGGGCATGATGCCCAGGCTGAAGATGGCGCAGGAGACGAGGTTGCCGCCGGAGAGCAGCTGGAACATCACGGCGAAGCTGTCCGCCCCCTCGCCGCCGGCGGCCTTGAGCGCGGCCAGGTCCACGCCGGGGATGGGGATGTTCCACCCCACCCGGTAAAGGAGCAGGAAGCCCATCGTGAACCACAGCCGCGAGCGGATCTCGGGTACGCGGAAGACGTTGAGCAGCCGACCGATCACGCGCCGGCTCCCGGCCGCCCGCCCGCCGGCGGTCCCCCAGCCTGGCCGCTGCTGGGCTTGGCACTGCTGGGCTTGGCACTGCTGGGCTTGGTGCCGACGGGATTGGTGCCGCCGGCCTTCACGCCCTTCTCGCGGTGCACGGCGCGCACGGGCAGGATCGCCACACTGCCCTTGGCCCCCTCGATCTTCTCCTTGGCCCCGCCGCTGACGGCGTGGCAGCGCACGTTGAGGGCCCGGGTGAGCGAGCCGAAGCCCAGCAGCTTCAGGTACTTGGCCTTCTTGGGCGCCAGGCCCAGGCCCTGGATCGCGGCCAGGTCCACCGTCGCCCCGGAGGCGAACGCGATCTCGAGCTCGGCCACGTTCACCACGTGGTAGCGGAGCTTGAAGGCGTGGTTGGCGAAGCCCTTCTTGGGCAGCCGGCGGTAGAGCGGCATCTGGCCGCCCTCGAACCGGAGGCGACGCTTGGTGCCGGTGCGCTTGCCCTGGCCCTTGTAGCCGCGGCCGGCGGTCACGCCCCAGCCCGAGCCGGGGCCGCGCCCGATGCGGTTGCGGTTCTTCCGGGGCACCCGGATCGTACGGACGTCGTTGAGCTCCATCAGATCCCCACTCCGCGGCGCTCGGCCACCGCCTTGCGCGTGCGCATCGAGATCAGGCCCTCGAAGGCCGCCTTGGCCAGGTTGACACCGTTCGTGCTGCCCAGGGCCTTCGAGAGCACGTCCCGGATGCCCGCGGCCTCGAGCACGGCGCGCACCGAGGCCCCGGCGATGATCCCGGTTCCGGGAGCGGCCGGCAGGATCTTCACCGTGCTCGCGCGGTAGCTCTTCACCACAGCGTGCGGCACGGTCGTGCCGCGCAGCGACACGCGTACCAAGCGCTTCTTGGCGTCGGCGACGGCCTTCTCGACGGCCGGGGGCACCTCGCGGGCCTTGCCGAAGCCGAGGCCGAGCACGCCTTGCCCGTTGCCCACCACGACCAGGGCGCTGAAGCTGAAGCGGCGGCCGCCCTTCATCACCTTGGCCGAGCGGTTCACCTTGACGACGCGCTCCTGGAGCTCCAGGCCCTCGGCATCCACGTAGTCGATCTCTCGCCGCATGTGGGGGGTTCCTTCCCGTCGCCTAGAGCTGGAGACCGGCGGCCCGCAGGGCCTCGGCCAGGGCCTTCACGCGCCCGTGGTACTTGTAGGACCCGCGGTCGAAGCAGGCCTTCGTGATCTGGAGCCCCTTGGCGCTCTCCGCGAGGGCCACGCCGACGGCCTTGGCCGCGGCCACGTTGCCGCCGTACGGCAGGTCGAGCGCCAGGCTCGATGCCGAGCAGAGGGTGCGCCCCGTCTCGTCATCGATGAGCTGCGCGTAGAAATGCAGGTTCGTGCGCTTGACGGTGACGCGCGGTCGGACGGCGGATCCGCGGACCCGCTTGCGCACGCGGAAGGCTCGATTCTGGCGACGACGGGCGATGTTCTTCTGGAGGGACACGGCTCACTTCTCCCCGCCCACGAAGGACTTGCCGGCCTTGAGGACGATCTTCTCGCCGACGTAGCGCACGCCCTTGCCCTTGTAGGGCTCGGGCTTGCGCTGGCGGCGCACGCGTGCGGCGAACTCCCCCACCACCTGCTTGTCGCAGCCCGAGACCACGATCAGCGTGGGCTGGGGACACTCGACCTTGAGGCCCTTGGGGATGGCCACGTAGACCGGGTGGCTGAAGCCCACGTTGAGCCGCAGCCTCTGGCCCTCGACGGCGGCCTGGTAGGAGACGCCGACCACCTCGAGGCGCTTCTCGAAGCCCTTGGTGACGCCGTCGATCATGCCCAGGGCCAGCGACCTGGCCAGGCCGTGGTAGGCGCGGTCCTGGGACTCCTCGCCCTGACGGCCGAGCCGGAGCACGGCGCCTTCGACCTTGACGCTCACGCCCGGTGCCAAGGGGCACGAGAGCTCGCCCTTGGCGCCCTTGACGGTCAGCGAGACGCCGTCCGTGGTCACGGTCACCCCCGCAGGGATGGTGATCGGGATCTTTCCGATGCGCGACATGACGGGCTCGACTCCTGAAGGGACGTCCGGCGCGGCCGGGCTACCAGATCTCGCAGATGACTTCGCCGCCGACCCCGGCAGCACGGGCCTCGCGATCGCTCATCACGCCGCGCGAGGTGGACAGCACGGCGATGCCCATGCCGTTGAGGACGCGCGGGATCTCCCGCACGCCGGTGTAGACGCGTCGGCCGGGCCGCGAGACGCGGCTGACGCTGCTGATCAGCGGCTCGCCGTCGCGGTCGTACTTGAGGGCGACCTCGAGCGCGGTGCGGCCGTCCGGCGTTGCGACCTCGCGGACGCCGTCCAGGAAGCCCTCGCGGGCCAGGACGTCGATCACGGCGTGGCCGAGTCGGGAGTTGCGCACCTGCACCAGGTCTCCGTGCTTGCGGAGGCCGTTGCGGATACGCGTGAGCAGATCGGCGAGGGGGTCGGTCATCGACATGGGGGGGGCCCTACCAGGACGCCTTGCGCACGCCGGGGATCTCTCCACGGGCGGCCATCACGCGGAAGCAGATCCGGCAGATGCCGAACTTGCGGTACACGGCACGCCTGCGCCCGCAGAACTGGCAGCGGGTGTAGCCGCGCGTCGGGAACTTGGGCTTGCGCTGCTGCTTGACGATGAGGCAGGTCCTAGCCACGGCGCTCGTCCTCCTCGCGTCGGAAGGGGAAATGCAGCTCCTCGAGGAATGCCGCGCTCCCTGCGTCCGAGCCTCCACGGATCGTCATCGTGATGTTCATGCCCTGGGGGCTCTCGACGAGCTCGCCGTCCACCTCGGGGAAGACGCTCTGCTCGGACAAGCCCATGCTGTAGTTGCCGCGCCCGTCGAACCGCTTGGGCAGGCCCCGGAAGTCGCGGATGCGCGGGATCACGACGTGGATCAGGCGATCGAGGAACTCCCAGGCGCGGGCGCCGCGCAGGGTGACCTTCGCGCCGATCGGCATGTCCTCGCGCAGCTTGAACTGTGCGACGGCGGTCTTGGATAGCGTGATCACGGCCTTCTGGCCCGTGATGCGCCCAAGGATGTCCACCGCCGTCTCGAGGTACTTCTTGTTCTCCTTCGCCTTGCCCACGCCGCAGGAGACGGTGATCTTCTGCAGTGCGGGGAGGGCGTGGGCGTTGGACGTGCCCAGGCGCTTGGCCAGCGCCGGCAGCACCTGCGTACGGTAGACCTCGCGGAGACGGGCCATGGGCTACTCCTTCTCCCCGGCCGCCGCGGCCTTCGCAGGGCGTGCCACCTTGGTCGCACCCTCGGCGGTC
>JANOFW010000001.1:0-3962 GCA_031413835.1 Planctomycetia bacterium | reverse complement strand
GGCGCATCGTGATCGAATGCGCCGGCGACAACGTGGCCTCGCGACGCGTGGCGGAGAAGGCCAGCGTGCCGCTCGAGGCCGTACACAAGCAGTCGCGCTGGGTGGAGCACCACGGCTGGTGCGACAGCCTCGTCTACGGAGTGCTCGCCGAGGAATGGGACCAGACGCGCGAGCGTCGCAAGGACGGCGTGCCGTCGCGCCGCTAGAGGGGCCGGCGCGCTGGGCTGCCGCACTGGCTGGCGAGCCGCGGCAAGCGCGGCTCGCGGCTCGGGCCACCGCGTCGTCCTGATGTAGGAAGACTCGCGTAGCCAGGCTGCGTGGCGTCCTCCGCGGCGGCCCTCCGCACCCCATCCAGCGCGCCGGTGCGCGTGGCAGACGTCCCAAGACGGCGCCGTGGGACTTTGGGGACGGGAGCTAGTTGGACGCGCGACGCAGCAGCGCGAGCAGGGTCTGCCCCTTGCCCTTGGCCTGGACCTCGAGCCGGAGCAGCGTCACGGCCACGGCGCGGAAACGCAGCGAGGGCCCGAGGCCCGCGGCGAAGGTCAGCGCGTCGCCGTGGGCCGGACGCGAGGCCAGGGTCTTGCCGTCGGGACTGCGTACGCGCATCGCCACACCGCCCCCCGGCGCCCCCTCCGCCACGAACAGGTAGTCGAACCCCGGCACCACGACGGCGAGACCTACGGTCCTCCAGGAGGACCCAGCCTTGGCGCGCACGCGCGGGTCGGTCGCCAGGCCCAGCAGCAGCGGCGCACCGCCCAGTTCCTCGCCCGCGAAGAGCAGCGGCCGCGCGTTCGCCGCGCTGCCCACGGGGAACGGCACGAAGCGGTAGGCCCCCGACTGCTCGGCGCGGAAGCACGCCATGTGGTCGCCTTCCTGGGAGCGCAGCGTGCCCACGGGCACCTCGGGGCCCAGGGCCTCCCAGGCGGCGCCCCGCTGCTGCTCGACGCTCGCCACCGCCATCGCGGAAGGACCCTTGGGCGAGAACAGCAGCGCCACGTCGCCGGGATTGGAGCGGAAGCCGAGCGCTTCGCCGGCGAGCGGCCCGCGCTCCACGGCCGGGGGCGGCTGCGACGGAGGAGCGAGCAGCGGCTCGTCCGCCGGCAGCAGGGTCAAGCGCAGGCCGTAGGTGCCGCCGCAGCCGCCGAGCCCGCGGATCTCGAGCAGCGGAGGCCCCGTGAGCAGGATCTCGGGCGGCGGCGAGCCCGCGGGAGCAGGAGGAGGCAAGGGGGGCTCGGGGGGCGCGCGGAACCGCAGCTCATCGAACGGCAGCCACTGGCGCAGGCTCTTGGCGAGCTCCCGTCCGTCGGAGGCGCCGTCGGAGGTCACGACACGCAGCAGCACGCCGAAGGCGCTGCCGCGCGTGGGCTCGATCAGGTAGGCGCGCCCTGGCTCGACGACCAGCGGCCAGCGCTCGACCTCGCCCAGCATCAGGTCGCCCATGCGCGCGTTCTCGGCGGTCACGCCCAGCCAGGGCTCGGGCTTCTTCTGCGGCGCGCCGTCGGGCCCCAGGCTCTCGACCTTGATGCGCGCCGTGCCCGTCATCGCCGAGAAGCCGCTCACCTCGGCCCACACCAGCCGCGTGCCCTCAGCGTCCCACGCGTGCACCGCGCTCTGGCCGCGCTCGGGCGCGCCGAAACGCTGCGGCGGCATCTCGCCGAAGGCCAGGTCCACCACCGGCCGCGTGAGCGTCTGGGGCTCCACCGTCAGGCGGTAGCGGCAGCCCGAGCGCTGCTCGAAGCCGAAGGACTGCTTGTCGCCCGGCGCCTCGATCTTGAGCGCCGTCCACGAGCCGTCCGTCGCCAGACGCCGGCCGCTCTCGGCGCAGAGCGGTCCGGCCAAGAGCAAGGCGAGCAGGGCCGGGACACACGCGAGAGGCCGACGCACCGACCGCCCTCCCAAGGGAGACGAGCCGGTTCTACCAACGTCGCGGCAAAGGAATCCGCGTAGGGGCGCCCCTTGTGGGCGCCCGGGGCGTCCGTTGGGACGACCGCCAGGCACGCGATTCCACATCGTGGGCGGGTGACCGTCGGCGTGACGGTCGACGCCGTGCCCCGGCGACTCCGTTGCGGACGGCTGTCCACCGTACGGCGCACGGCCGCGATACCACGCGGCGGAACCCGAATGCCATCGGCGATCTCAACGGCCTCCGCGGGCGCCCACAAGGGGCGCCCCTACGAGCCGTACGCGCTCACGGGGGGACAGGCGCACATCAGGTTGCGATCGCCGTAGACGTTGTCGATGCGGCCCACGCTGGGCCAGAACTTGTGGGCCTTGGTCCAGGGCGCGGGGAAGGCGGCCACCTCGCGGCTGTAGGGATGGGTCCAGGCGTCGGCCGTGACCTGGGCCGCCGTGTGCGGAGCGTTCTTGAGCGGGTTGTCCTTGCGGTCCATGTGCCCAGCGTCGATGGCCGCGATCTCCTTGCGGATCGCGATCAGGGCGTCGCAGAGCCGGTCGAGCTCGGCCTTCGACTCGCTCTCCGTGGGCACGATCAACAGCGTGCCGGCGACGGGGAACGAGACCGTGGGGGCGTGGAAGCCGTAGTCCATCAGACGCTTGGCGATGTCTTCCACCTCGACGCCGCTGGTCTCTTTCAGCGGGCGGCAGTCGAGGATGAACTCGTGCGCCACCCGGCCGTGGACGCCGCGGTAGAGCACGGGGTAGTGGCTGTCGAGGCGCTTGGCCATGTAGTTGGCGTTCAAGATCGCGAGCTCGGTGGCGCGCTTCAAGCCCTGCGGGCCCATCGTGGCGATGTAGACCCAGGGGACGACGAGGATGCTCGAGCTGCCCCAGGGCGCGGAGGCGATCGGGCCGATGGCCTTGGTGCCGCCGGTCTTGACCAGCGGGTGGCCGGGCAGGAAGGGGGCCAGGTGCGCGGCCACACAGATCGGGCCCATGCCGGGGCCGCCGCCGCCGTGCGGTATGCAGAAGGTCTTGTGCAGGTTGAGGTGGCAGACGTCGGGGCCGAAGTCGCCCGGGCGCGTCACGCCCACCTGGGCGTTCATGTTCGCGCCGTCCATGTAGACCTGCCCGCCGGCGCCGTGGACGATGTCGCAGATCTCGCGGATCTGCTCCTCGAACACGCCGTGCGTGGAGGGATAGGTGATCATCAGGGCGGCCAGCGCCGCGGCGTGCTCCGAGGCCTTGGCCCTGAGGTCGGGGAGGTCCACGTTGCCCTTGGCGTCGCAGGCCACGACCACCACGCGCATGCCGGCCATGACCGCGCTGGCCGGGTTGGTCCCGTGGGCCGAGGCCGGGATGAGGCAGATGTCGCGCTTGCCGTCGCCGCGGCTGGCGTGCCAGGCCTGGATCACGAGCAAACCCGCGTACTCGCCCTGCGAGCCCGCGTTGGGCTGGAGCGAGACCGCGGCGAAGCCCGTGATCTCGGCCAGCCAGGCCTCGAGGTCGGCGAAGATCGCGGCGTAGCCCTTGGTCTGCGCCGCGGGCGCGAAGGGATGCAGGCGCCCGATCGTGGCCCAGGTCACGGGGAACATCTGCGCCGTGGCGTTGAGCTTCATCGTGCACGAGCCCAGCGGGATCATGCTGGTGGTGAGCGAGAGGTCCTTGCTCTCCAGCCGGCGCATGTAGCGCAGGAGCTCGTGCTCGGTGTGGTAGCTGCGGAACACCGGGTGCACGAGGATCTCGCCTTGACGCGCCAGGCCCGCGGGCAAGGCCGGCACGCTGGCGCGCGCCAGGGCCGCGAGCGCCGCTCCGGTGGGATGCTCGCCGGCGAAGGCCGCCACGAGCGCCTCGAGGTCGGCGGGCGTGGTGGTCTCGTCGAGCGCCACGCCGATGGCGGTCTTCGAGAGGCGACGGAGGTTCATGCCCTTGGAGGCCGCCGCGCGCAGCACGGCGCGGGCGCGCTGCTCGCCGGCCTCGACGCGCAGGGTGTCGAACAGCGGGTCCTTGCCCGTGGAGAGGCCCAGGGCCTCGAGCGCCGCGCGCAGGCGCGAGGCCAGCTCGCG